>JAQCBR010000148.1 GCA_027621295.1 Planctomycetota bacterium | reverse complement strand
AGCGGGTCTCGGTGCTGATGTTCTTGCCGCAGGCGGAGCCGGCGCCGTGCCCGGGCCACACCTCGACCGCATCGTCGAGCGGGAGCACGTGGTCGCGCAGGCTGTCGAACATCATCCCGGCCATGTCCTCCGCGCTGAGTCCGCGCGCACCGACGAGGTCCGGGCGACCGACGTCGCCGAGGAACACCGTGTCGCCGCTCAAGAGACGGGTCGGCGCGCCGTCCGGTCCGCGGACCAGGAGGCAGATGCTCTCCGGGGTGTGGCCCGGCGTCTCGAGCGTCTCGAGCACGCAGTCGCCGACCTCGAGGCGGTGGCCATGCGGCATCCGTCGGCACGGGAGCTCGCCGTCGAAGCGTCCGCCCATCCAGACGGTGGCGCCCGTGCGGTCGGCGATCTCGGTCAGGCCGGCGACGAAGTCCGCGTGGACGTGCGTTGCCACTACGTGGCGAATGGTGAGGCCATGCCGCTCTGCGACGGCGAGGTATTCGTCGACGTCGCGGCGCGGGTCGACGAGCACAGCTTCACCTTCGGAACCGATCAGGTACGCAGCTTGGGACAGACAGTTGAGATAGATCTGCTCGAAGATCACGGGTGCAGTCCGGCGTCTCGGGGGGACGAGACCGCGGGCCTCCCAGGTGCGTGGGAGGGAGGCGCGCGTGACGGAAGGGGGCCCCGCATGGTCGGGCTGGCGGGGACCTGTTGCAAGCGGCGAGCGCGGACCGCGGTCGCCGCGTGCCGCCGGGCCCGGCTATCCTGGCGTCCGCCTTGGTCCGCACCGTCCTCCACGCCGACATGGACGCGTTCTACGCGTCGGTCGAACAGCGCGACGACCCGGCGCTGCGCGGGCGCCCGGTGGTCGTCGGCGGGCTCGGGCGAAGAGGCGTGGTCTCGACCGCGAGCTACGAGGCTCGGAAGTTCGGGATCCGCTCGGCGATGCCGATCGGCGAGGCCAGGCGACGCTGCCCGGACGCGGTCTTCGTCCGCCCGCGGATGGAGGTCTACGCGGCGGTGTCGGCGGAGATCCGCGCGGTCTTCGACGCGTGCACCCCGCTCGTCGAGCCGCTGAGCCTGGACGAGGCGTTCCTCGACGTGACCGGGAGCCGCGCGCTGCTCGGCGACGGCGAGGCGATCGCGCGGCGGATCCAGGCGGAGGTGCGGGCCCGGACCGGGCTGTCGGTCTCGGTCGGTGTGGCGACGACCAAGTTCGTCGCGAAGGTCGCTTCCGACCTGCACAAGCCGGCGGGTCTGACGGTCGTGTCGCCGGGCACCGAGCAGGCCTTCCTCGACCCGCTCCCGGTCCGCCGGCTCTGGGGTGCTGGGCCGGTCCAGCAGGAGCGGCTTCTCGCGCTAGGCCTCGAGACGCTGCGAGACGTCCGTGAAGTGCCGCTCGCGGCGCTCGCGCAGCGCGTCGGCGCGGCCGCTGCCGAGCGCTTCCAGCAGCTCGCGCGCGGCATCGACCTGCGCCCGGTCGAGCCCGACCGGGACGCGAAGAGCATCGGCAGCGAGCGCACGTTCGACGAGGATCTGACCGCGGACGACGACGTGCGTCGCGTGGTCGGCCGCCTGGCGGCGGAGGTCGGTCGGCGGCTTCGCGCCGCGGGGATCGTCGCCCGGACCGTGCGGGTCAAGGTGCGCTTCCCGCCGTTCCGGACGCTGACGCGTCAGGTGCGGCTGACTGCCGCGACCGACGACGACGTCGTTCTCGCCGATGCGGCCCTGGAACTCTGCGCGGCGGCGCGCGCGCCGGGCGAGCCGGTCCGTCTGCTCGGCGTGACCGCGGCGGACCTGGTGCCGGGCGGAGCTTCGGAGCCGCGGCAGCTCGGACTGTTCGAACAGGAAGGAGCGGCTGGCGATCCGGAGCGCGGCCGTCGACTCAACGCGGCGCTCGATGCGATCCGCGAGCGCTTCGGCGACGCCGCGATCCGACGCGGTGAGTGAGGTGAGTGCGCGGGGTCGGGACTCGGGTCTCTTCCAATCGCCGGTGCGTTCCGAGACACTGCTCGCCCTTCGAACCGAGCCCAGAGATGTCGCAAGAACCGAGTCCCCAGAAGCCCTATCCCGACGTCAAGCCGCAGCCCTCGTTCCCGGAGATCGAGCGGCGGATTCTCGGCTTCTGGCGGGAGGAAGGGATCTTCGAGGAGTCGGTCGAACAGCGGGCGACCGGAGACAAGGGTGCGAACGAGTACGTGTTCTACGACGGCCCTCCGTTCGCGAACGGCCTGCCGCACTACGGGCACCTGCTGACCGGCTTCGTCAAGGACGTCGTGCCGCGCTACCAGACGATGCGCGGCCACCGCGTCGAGCGGCGGTTCGGCTGGGACTGCCACGGCCTGCCGGCCGAGATGGAGGTCGAGAAGCAGCTCGGCATCTCCGGCCGGAAGGCGATCACCGAGTTCGGGATCGGTGAGTTCAACTCCCGGTGTCGGACGTCGGTGATGAAGTACACCGGCGAGTGGGAGCGCTACGTGACCCGGCAGGCGCGCTGGGTCGACTTCGAGCGCGACTACAAGACGATGGACCTCTCCTACATGGAGAGCGTCATGTGGGCCTTCAAGCAGCTCTTCGACAAGGGGCTGATCTACGAGGGCTTCAAGGTGATGCCCTACTCGTGGGCCGCCGAGACGCCGCTGTCGAACTTCGAGACGCGGCTCGACAACTCGTACCGGTCGCGCCAGGACCCGGCGGCGACGGTCGCGTTCCGGCTGGAGCCGCGGGACGGGGACGTCGGACCGCTCGACGTGCTGGCCTGGACGACGACGCCGTGGACGCTGCCGTCGAACCTGGCGCTCGCCGTCGGCGAGGACATCGAGTACTCGATCGTCCGCAAGGACGACCGACTCTACGTGCTCGCGACCGCGGCGATCGGCCGCTACGCGAAGGAGCTCGCCGACCACGAGGTGCTCGGCACGATGGCGGGCCGGGATCTCGTCGGCCGGAGCTACGAGCCGCTGTTCCCGTACTTCGCGGGGCACGAGGGCGCGTTCCGCATCCTGGCGGGCGACTTCGTGTCGACCGAGGACGGGACCGGCGTCGTCCACATGGCGCCCGGCTTCGGTGAGGACGACCAGCGGGTCTGCGAGGCGAACGGCATCGGACTCGTCGTCCCGGTCGACGACCACGGTCGCTACACGGCGGAGATCACCGACTACGTCGGCACCAACGTCTTCGACGCGAACAAGCCGATCCTCGACCGCCTGAAGGACGAGGGGAAGCTGCTCAAGCGCGCGACCTACGACCACAACTACCCGCACTGCTGGCGGACCGACCAGCCGCTGATCTACCGGGCGGTCAACTCGTGGTACGTCCGGGTCACCGACTTCAAGGACCGGATGCAGGAGCTCAACCAGCAGATCCGCTGGATCCCCGAGCGCATCAAGGACGGGCAGTTCGGCAAGTGGCTGGAGAACGCCCGCGACTGGTCGATCAGCCGCAACCGGTTCTGGGGTGCACCGATCCCGGTGTGGCGGAGCGACGACCCCCGCTACCCGCGGATCGACGTCTACGGGTCGATCGAGGAGCTCGAGCGGGACTTCGGGGTCAAGGTCGACGACCTGCACCGCCCGTTCGTCGACGACCTCGTGCGCCCGAACCCCGACGACCCGACCGGCCAGTCGATGATGCGGCGCGTGCCGGAGGTCCTGGACTGCTGGTTCGAGTCGGGCTCGATGCCGTTCGCGCAGGTCCACTACCCGTTCGAGAACAAGGAGTGGTTCGAGGACCACTTCCCGGCCGACTTCATCGTCGAGTACGTCGCGCAGACCCGCGGCTGGTTCTACACGCTCGTCGTGCTGGCGACCGCGCTGTTCGACCGGCCGCCGTTCCGCAACGTGATCTGCCACGGCGTCGTCCTCGACGAGGACGGGCAGAAGCTGAGCAAGAAGCTCCGCAACTACCCGGACCCGGAGGAGGTCTGTGAGTCGATCGGTGCGGACGCGCTGCGCTGGTACCTGATGTCGTCGCCGATCCTCCAGGGCGGGGACCTGAAGATCGAGAAGGACGGCAAGGGCATCCAGGAGGTCGTGCGCCTCGTCGTGCACCCGATCTGGAACGCCTACTACTTCTTCACGCTCTACGCGAACGCCGACGGGATCCGCGCGGAGGCGCGTGCCGACAGCGAGCGTCTGCTCGACCGCTACATCCTCGGCAAGACCAGGGCGCTCGTGCTTTCGGTGCAGGAGGCGCTCGACGGCTACGACATCGCGCTCGCGTGCCAGCGGATCACCGCGTTCCTCGACGCGATGAACAACTGGTACATCCGCCGCAGCCGCCCGCGCTTCTGGGGTGACCTCGGTGTCGACGAGCAGCGCGACGCGTACGACACGCTCTACACCGTCCTCGTCACGCTGATGCAGACGGCGGCGCCGCTGCTGCCGATGGTGTCCGAGGAGGTGTACCGCGGGCTGACCGGCGCGCGTTCGGTCCACCTGACCGACTGGCCGGACGTTGCGTCGTGGCCTGTGCACGCGGAGCTCGTCGAGTCGATGGACCGCGTCCGCGACGTGTGCTCGGCCGGTCTCGCGCTCCGCGAGGCGCACCGCCTCAGGACGAGGCTCCCGCTCGCGTCGCTGACGATCGCCGGCGACCGCGTCGAGCACCTGCCGGAGTTCGCGGAGCTGATCCGCGACGAGCTCAACGTCAAGGACGTCCGGGTCGCCGCGGAGATGGAGGCCTACGGGTCGTTCCAGCTCGTGCCGAACGCTCCGGTGCTCGGCCCGAAGCTCGGCGCCGACATGAAGAAGGTCATGGGTGCTGCGCGCGGCGGCGACTGGCGCGTGGACGGCGACGTGGCCGTGGTCGGCGGCGTCACGCTGGAGGCGGGTGAGTTCACGCTGCGCCTCGTCCCGAAGGACGGCGTCGCCAGCGCCCCGCTGTCGACGAACGACGCGGTCGTCGTGCTCGACACGGGTGTGACGCCCGAGCTCGAGCGCGAGGGGCTGGCCCGCGACCTGGTCCGCATGGTCCAGCAGGCGCGCAAGGACGCGGACTTCCACGTCTCCGACCGGATCCAGCTCTTCGTCACCGGCGGTGACGACATCGCTGCCGCGGTGGACGTGCACCGCGACTACATCCGCGGCCAGGTCCTCGCCGACGGCGGGATCGAGCTCGCCGAGGGCCCGGCCGACGCGGCCAGTGCCCGGGCGAAGATCGGCGGTGACGAGGTGGTCATCCAGCTGGTCCGCGTGACCGGTTCTTGATCGGATCTCCACGCGGGGCGGATCGGAGCCGAGGCTATCCTCGGCCCGAACCCTGTCCCGAGGAGGCGGATTGACCCGAGAACAGGCGGCCGGCAGGCCCAAGCTCTTCGTCCTCGACACCAACGTCCTGCTGCACGACGCGGCGTGCATCCGGAACTTCGAGGAGAACGACGTCGCGATCCCGATCTCCGTCCTCGAGGAGCTCGACAAGTTCAAGAAGGGGAACGGGGACCTGCACTTCCAGGCCCGGGAGTTCCTCAGGCGCTTCGACGAGCTGACCGGCGACGTGCTCTCGGAGCAGGGGGCCTCGCTCGGCGAGGGGCTCGGCTCGATCCGCGTGGTGCTGGGCTCGGAGTTCGACCGGCGGCTCGAGACGTCGTTCTACGACGACAGCATCGACCACCGGATCCTCAACACCGCGCTGCACCTGCAGGACGTGACCCCGGGGCGCCGCATCGTCCTCGTGTCGAAGGACACGAACCTGCGGATGAAGGCCAAGTCGCTCGGCCTCCGCGCCCAGGACTACACGACCGACAAGGTCGCGAGCCTCGAGTCGCTCTACAAGGGCAAGCGAATGATCGAGGAGGTACCGCAGGACGTCCTCGACGATTTCCACGAAGGGGGCGGGATCGTCGACGCGGAGCGGCTGCGCGGCCTCGTTCCGGACCCGGTGGCGAACGAGAACTTCGTGCTCCGCAACGGCTCCCAGTCGGTCCTCGCGACCTACCGGAGCCAGGACGGGGCCTACCACCGGATCCGCAAGCAGAGCGCCTACGGGATCCAGCCGAGGAACTCCGAGCAGGCGTTCGCGATCGAGGCCCTGACCAACGACTCGATCCAGCTCGTCACACTCGCCGGCACCGCGGGCACCGGCAAGACGCTGCTCGCGCTGGCTGCGGGCATCGAGTGCCGCCGCGACTACCGCCAGATCCTCCTCGCGCGTCCGGTCGTGCCACTGAGCAACCGCGACCTCGGGTTCCTGCCGGGCGACATCGACGCCAAGCTCGATCCCTACATGCAGCCGCTCTACGACAACCTGTCGGTGATCCGGAACGAGCTCGGGGACTCGACGGCCGAGGCGCAGAAGCTCCAGGCGATGCGCGAGTCGGAGAAGATCCTGATCACGCCGCTCGCCTACATCCGCGGCCGGACGCTGCAGCGGATCTACTTCATCGTCGACGAGGCGCAGAACCTGACCCCGCACGAGGTGAAGACGATCATCACCCGCGCCGGCGCCGGCACGAAGATCGTGCTCACCGGCGACATCCACCAGATCGACCACCCATACCTGGACTCGCGTTCCAACGGGATCAGCTACCTGATCCACCGGATGCGCGGCCAGCCGCTCTACGCGCACGTGACGCTGGAACGCGGCGAGCGGTCGAAGCTGGCGGAGGTCGCCAGCACCCTGCTCTAGCCGTCAGGGTGCCGGCGGCGGCGATCAGTTCTGCCGGAGCGGGTCGGTGAAGGCCCGGTCGAACGATCCGGACACGCGCGGCGTGAAGGTCACGCCCAGCCAGTAGACCGGCTGCCCGGCGAGCTGGGACCAGTTCACCGACGGGAGCAGCGGGAAGCGCGCTTCGCCCTGCGCGTCGATCTGCGTGTAGAAAGCGACGAGGTTCTCGAAGCACGCGCCCGAGGCAGCGTCCAGCGTGAAGTTGTAGCCGACGCCCGGATCGACGTTCTGGGCGAACAGCGTCAGCTGCAGTCCGTTCGACAGCGGCGCCGAGAACGACGGGAACATCACGAGCCCGTTGCCCACGTCCTCCGGCGAACCGCCGACGTAGACGATGCCCTCGCCCGTGGCGCTCCGGTCCTCGAGGCGCGGGGCGCGGAGGCCTGCGGTGTAGACGCGGTTCTCCGTGTTGCCGAGGTTGCCGTCGTCCACCCAGATCGCCTGGACGTCGCGGTTGGCGGTGACCGCCACGTAGACGTCGTCGACGTCGGCCTGCTGGCCGCCGGCGAGCTGGAAGCCATCCCAGGTCGCGCCGTTGTCCGAGGACACGAAGACCGCCGCGTCCTCGGGGAAGCTGCTGGTCTCGGCGGTGACCGCGAGGACGTTGCCGTAGGCCGCACAGTCGAAGGCGGTGTCGTTGTCGGCGCCGGTGGTGAGGAGCGTCTCGACGTGCGTCCCGGCGACGAAGTCCTGTCCGCCGTTGGTGTCGACGATCACGTAGACGTCGTTGTCGACGTTGCCAGTGCCCTCACGGTCGTCCGTGTAGGCGATCAGCATCGTGCCGTTCGTCGAGACCGCGGCGGAGAACGCGTCGACGTCGACCGTGCTCGGCCCCTTGCTCAGGAGGATGCCGGTCGTCCAGTTCGCGCCGGCGTCGGTCGACAGGCTGCCCCAGATCCGGTCGGGGCTGCCCAGACGGCCGTCCTCCTGGATGACGAGGATCGTGCCCGCATGGACCAGCGCGATCGAACGGTCCTCGGACTCCTCGGCGGTGACGTTGGTGTGGTTGAACTCGGCGCCCAGCGTGGCGCCGTTGTCGTTCGAGATCCGGGTGAAGGTGTCGTCGATGTCGCCGCCGTTCACGCGCGGGTCGTGCCAGACGAAGATCAGGTCGTCGCCGTCCGCGGCGCAGCTCGGGCGGTCGACGTCGGCGGTCGCCGGCGCGGTCCCGTTGACCTGGCGGGCTTCGGCGAACACGGCGACGAGGTCGCCGGAAGCGTCGAACTCGACCGCCTGGTAGTAGAGGTCTTCCGCGGTCGAAGTGGCGCCGGCACCCGTGTCGTCGTAGTCGGCCTCGTAGCCGACGTGCAGGCGGTCGCCGCTGCCGATGGCCGCGCACGGCTCGTCGACGTCGTTGAAGTCGACGCCGTTCGACAGCGGGGTGTAGAGCCCAGGCGAGACGTTGATCGCCTGCCAGGTCTGCCCCTGGTCGTCCGACCCGAGCACCCAGGCCGAGTCGTTGGCCTCTGCGTCGGGCGCCCCGTTCGGGTCACGGTCGGCGGTGAGCACGACGAAGACCTTGTGGTTCGACGCGACCAGCGTCAGGTTCCGGGTGTCGTAGGTCTCGCCGGCCGCGGTGTCGGCGGTCCAGATATCGACGGCGCGGGACTGGTCCCAGGACCATCCGCCGTCGATCGAGCGGAGGAAGCGCAGCGTCACGTTGCCGGACGCGTCGGCATCCGGCCAGATCGCGTAGACGACCCGTGCGGTGGGTTCGAGGCCCTGCGACGGATCCCCGGCGAGGATCTGGCGCGGTGCTGTGATCTTCCAGCCGCCGAAGCCCGGCGTGCTCGCCGTGATCGCGCCGGAGTCGAGCTGGACGCGCGCGCGCGGGCTCTCGGGATACTGGGACTGCGCGGTCGCGCAGGAGATACCGGCGAGCAGGGCCGGGATGAGGAACTTCTGATGCGGGGCGTTCATGGTGTTGTGCTCGTTGCGGCCGGGATGTGGCCTCGAGGGGAGCACGACACGCGGCGTCGATGAACGATCGGCAAATCGAACGGCAAGACTCCGTCGAGAGCGTCGGCGCGCCAGGGAGTCCGGGGAGACTCCCGGCCGCGCAGCTTCAGCCGTTCCGGGGGAACCGCATCTCGAAGCGGGTCCCCTCGTGCGGCGCGCTGGAGCAGGTGATCGTTGCCCCGTGTTCCTCGACGATCCGCCGCACGGTCGCGAGGCCGAGGCCGCAGCCCTGGCCGACCGGCTTGGTCGTGAACATCGGCTCGAACACGCGGCGTCTCACGTGTTCGGGCATCCCGATCCCGTCGTCGGAGACGGCGAGCAGGACGGCCCCGCCGTCGATGCGCGTCTCGATCCGCACGCGCCCGCTGCCGAGCAGTGCGTCGCGGGCGTTGGCGACCAGGTTCAGCAGGATCTGGCCGAGTTGGGTCGGCACCGCGCGGATCGGGGTTCCCTCGGCCGCGAGTTCGAGTTCGAGCTCGCGCCGGTCGCCGAGCAGCGTGCGGAGCAGCGGGTGGAACCGCTCGCAGAACGCGTCCACGTCGACGTCGGCCGGAGCATCGTCCTCGCCGCGACCGAACGCGAGGAGCTGCCTCGCGAGGTGCGTCGCGAAACGGGTCGCGTCCTCGGCGCGCGCGAGCGGGACGCGGAGCTCCGAGTCCTCGGGCAGCTCGTCGCCCAAGAACTGCGCTGCGCCGAGCACCACCGTCAGCGCGTTGTTGAAGTCGTGTGCGACCCCGGCCGTCAGCCGTCCCAGCGCCTGCAGGCGCTGGGCCTCGTGGAGCCGCGGGACGTGGTCGTCGCCGACGCCCTGCTCGCTCGCGAGCAGGCAGGCGATGCGGTCGGCGAACGCGCCGAGTGCGAGCCGCTCGG
>JAQCBR010000147.1 GCA_027621295.1 Planctomycetota bacterium | reverse complement strand
GGCCGAGCGCCATCGCGGACTGGATCAACCGCTGCGGGCGCCGGCCCGACTGTTGGACGATCTCCCGGATCGCCGGGATCGAACTCCGGTCTTCCATCAGTGCGAGACCGAGGCAGATGTAGCCGGCGAGCTCGTCCTTGCTGCGATGCTCGTCGAGCAGGACGCGCAGCTTCGGGCTCGCGTCGCGGGCGCGGCTCAGACCCAGGGCGACGGCCAGCGCGGCGAGCGTCTCCGGGTTCTTGACCTCGTCGAGCTGCGCCTCGAGCGCCTTCGTGATCCGTTCGTCGATGCGGCCGGCAGTGCCGGCGCTGGCGAGGCGATGGTGCTCGTGGATGCCGAGTGCGAGGGCGGCCCACGGCCGCTCGAGCGCCTTCGTGCCCGAGGCGAGGACTTCGAGCAGCGCCTCCACGTTGCGACTCCCGCCGATCCGGCCCAGCGCGGTCAGTGCGAACACGCTGGTCTGGAAGTCCATGCCGTCCTCGAACGCCTTCAGCAGCGCCTCCGACACGTGTGCCTCAGGGGCTCCGTCCTCGTGCGGAGCGGCGAGTTCGCCGAGTGCCAGCGCTGCGCTCTGGCCGAGCACCGCGAGTCGCCGGGTCGATCCCTGGGCGGTCGTCGCACCCCGCAGATCGTCGAGCAGGCGTTCGATCCACGCGGAGCGGAGCGACGCCTCGCGGCTGTCGGCCAGTAGGGCGGCCGCGGCGGTCGCGATGTGGGCCTGGACCAGCTGGCGGCCGACACCGACGTCCGCGTCGTGGAGGCGCGCGAGAAGGCCCAGAGCCTCGCTGCGCAGCCCGTCGACGGCTGGATCGATCTGGCTGTCCAGGTGCAGGAGCCCGACTCCGGACAGAGCTGCGATCGGCACGTTCCAGCCGACGACCGAATCGTCGTCGAGCACATCCCGGAGTGCTTCGAAGACGATGCGCTTCACGCCGAGGCTCGGCGAACCGTAGGCGATCAGTCCCAGCCCGTAGCCGGCGAACGAACGGGTCCGGTCGTCGACCTCGGATCGTTCGCAGAGTCGTCGGCCGCGGTCCGTGTCGTGCAGCAGTGCGACCAGGTCCGGCACGGCGCCCGAACGCTGCGAGATCCCCATCGCCAGGGCTGCGGTCTCGCGGATCTCCTGATCGTGGCTCGTCAGGCGCGCGCGCAGGGTCGGGAGCAGCGCGAAGTACTTGTCCTCGAGGCCGAGCTTCGCGAGCGCGACCAGGCACGACGACGTGATGTCCCGCTGGGAAGTCGACTCGAGCGCGCGGTGGAGCGGCGGGAGGACCTCGGTCCTGAGCTGGTCCTCGGACGGAAGCAGCGTGTCGCTGCCCTCCTTGTCACCCCCGGCCATGAAGAACGTGTCGGAGAACTGGATCGTGCCGGTCGCATGGACGGCGGCGCGCAGACCGAGGTAGCTGTCCTTCCGGAACTCCCAGTAGTAGGTCCACCGCGTCAGGTCGTCGTCGAGCGGGGCGCCGACCGGTCCGCGGGAGGCGACGCCGGTCGGGATCACCGGGCCAGCGCCCCGGGGACCGGCGGTGCCTGGGGTGTTCCCGCCACCGGTCGTCGTGCCCGCGCTCCCCGGAGTGATCGTCCCGGTTCCCCCCGAGCCCGAGCTGCCGCTCGATCCGCTGCTCGACCCGGTGCCTGGGCTGGAGACGACGTTGCCCGGTCCGCGGTAGACGCCGCCGTGGGCTCGGGCGTCGACAGTCGCGAGCGCGAGGATCAGCGCGCAGGAGGTCAGGGTCTTCTTGGGGGAGCTCATCGCCGGGCGAGGGACTCGCAAGGCCCGTGCCGTGCTGCGTGCGGGCGTCCGGGTGTCGCGGCAACCGCTCGGTTGTTCCCTCAGCGGAACGATAGCGCCGGCCGGCGGAGCAGGATCGTCTCGTACGGGTGGGTGTTCCCGGCCTCGAACAGACAGAGCACGCCGGCCTCTTCGTGGACCGCGAGGCAGGAGTAGGCGCTCGGTCCCTCGTGCAGGACGACCCCGTCGGTCCACGTCGCCCCGCCGTCGGCGCTGGTCCGCACGGTCATCCGTACCCGGCCCGTCGCGCTCGCCGGGTTCGAGAACACCAGGAACGCCCGGTTGCCCCGGTCGGTCCGCAGCAGGCTCGCCTGGCAGATCGGTTCGGGCAACGCGTCGACGAAGGCCTGCGCGGACCAGGTCTCGCCGCCGTCGTCGCTGACCGCGGACTGGCGCCGGCGCTGCGCGCGGTCGTAGTTCCGCATGTTGAGGACGAGGCGTCCGCCGGGGACCTCGGCGACCGTGCACTCGTTGACCTGGTCCTCGGGGGTCCGAGAGCCGCGCCGCCAAGTCAGGCCACCGTCGTCCGAGAGGATGCAGTGGGAGAAGTAGCGCCGCGTCCCGGCCTCGATGTGGTCGCAGGGAACGACGAGGCGGCCCCGGTGCGGTCCCTGACGGACCTGGATGCCGTTGCCGGGACCGGTCGCGTACCAGGTCCAGTCTTCTTGTTTCGCGTCGGCGGTGATCTCCTCGGGTTCGGACCACGTCTCACCGTCGTCGTCGCTGCGGAGCACGAACACCCGGCGGGTGTCCAGGCTCTCACCGGCGATGATCTTCGACTCGTGGTCGCGGCCGTCGTTCCAGGTCGACAGCAGGACCACGCGGCCGGTCGTTGCATCGACCACCGGGCAGGGGTTGCCGCAGGTGTTGGCCTCGTCGTCGAAGACCACGCGCGGCGGCGACCAAGTGCGCCCGCCGTCGATCGAGCGCCGCATCAGCAGGTCGATGTCGCCGGTGTCGCTCTGGCTCCTGCGGCGCCCCTCGCAGAACGCGAGCAGCGTGCCCTTCGGCGTCACGACGAGCGCCGGGATGCGGTAGGTGTGGTAGCCGCCCTCACCGCTGATCCACAGCGCGTCTTCGTCGAGCGGTGACGGGGGAGTGACGAGATCGCCTCGCGCCGAGAACGAGTGCACGCGCATCGTTGCGCGCCAAGGGCGGAGCTGCAGCGAGCCGAGCGCAGTGACCGAGTCGATCTCGCCGCGGTAGACCTCTCTCTCGTCGATCTGCACCGAGATCGACGTGCCCTCTCGCTCGAACGCGACGTCGAACGGTTCGCCGGGCGTGATGTGGTCCTGCGTGCGCCCCAGCGTGCGGGTGGCACCTCCGAACAGCGGTCCCTCGACGAAGAGCGTCCGGCTGCGGCTGTCGAAACCGAAGTGGCTCTGGCCGATCGCGAGTGACGCTGCGGTCCCTTCGATGGCTTCCAGGGTCAGGCGCGCTTCGGCACGGACCGATCCGCTGCCGAGGTCCCGCCCCGCGCGCAGGAAACACCCCACGCCGCCGATGCGGAGGTAGCGCTCGCCCTGTTCGGCCGATCCGCCCGTGACCCGGGCGTCTTCGAGGGCGCCATCGCGAACGAAGTGGGTCGCGCCTGGATCGGACTGCGCCGTGACCGCACCGAGGGCGACCACGCACGCGAGCGCTTGGGCGAGTGCCTTCACTTGCCCTCTCCCCGGACGCGGATGGCCTGGCCGAGACCTAGGTTCGCGATGCGCTTCATCAGATCGTGGTTGGCCTCACCGATCCCCACGCAGTGGATCTCCGCGCGGCGGACGAGGTTCAGGCGTCGGACCTCCTCGACGAGGTCGTCGAATGGCGGTTCGGCGTAGGGGCCGTAGAACCACAGGAACTCGGTCTTCTGCGTCGAGATCCCGGTCTCCTGGTCGCCGGCGTTGTCGTCCGCCTCGGGCCGGTCCTTGGTCACGTAGTCGTCGGTGGACGGAGCGCCGTCGGTCAGCACGAACAGCGTGTCGGCACCGTCGACGAGGGCGCGCGAGTCGACGTATTCGGCCTGCTTGGTGCTGGTCTTGCCGGTGAACTCGAACGCGGTGCGGAGTCCCGCGTGCAGGTTGGTCTGGCCGAGCAGCTGGCCGAAGATCCGCTTCTCGGTCGGCGGGCCAGCCTCGATGCGCTCGAGTTCGAACAGAGCCGCGCGGACGTTCTTCGGTGTCGCCGGCACGAGGCGGGGCGTGCTCTTCAGCGGCACCGCGGAGTCGCCGAACAGGATGATCGCGAACTCGTGCTCGGGGCTGAGGCTCGACAACGACAGCCGGATGTACTCGCGCGCGGCGTCGAAGCGGGTGATGACCCGGCCCCAGTCGATGTCGGATTCCTCGGGGACGAAGCCCCCTTCCTTGGCCTCTGGCTTCTGCGCACCCGTCGTCGGTCCCAGGTCCTTGCGCTCGCGGTCCGTGACCCGCTGCAGCATCGAGTCCGACGCATCGATCACGTAGGCGAAGCGGTAGCCCGTGGTGCGCAGGCTGAAGAACGGGACCGTCGTCGTCGCGCCGCCGCCCGTGGAACCGCGCGGCTTGCGCTCGAGTTCGTTCAGCCACCAGTGCGCCTCGAGCCCGAGGTTGGGGGACTTCAGCGCGTCGGCGAGGTAGCGCGCGATCACCACCTTGCTGCGGTGCGGCGTGTCCTCCTCGTCGAGGTTGCGGATCAGGAGTTCGGCGACCGGCTTCCAGGGGTCGTCGCGGAGGCGGCGGTGGTTCGCGTGCACGAGGCTCGCGACGGCTTCGAGCATCAGCGCGCGCTCGACGTCCTTCTTCGGCAGGTCGTTCAGGATCTCGAGGCAGAGCCCGGCGGCCTCCATGTTGGAGCCGACGCGGCGACCTCTCTCTGCCAGGGCCTCGAGGGCGGCCGCGCGGACGAATGGATCGTCCTTCCCGAATGCGATGTCCCGGATCCCGGGGACGTCCTTCTCGGCCGTGTAGCGCAGCGTCTCGAACCACAGCCAAGCGTCGGCGGCGTCGTCGTGCTTCTTGCGCCATGCAGCCAGCTCTTCTGGCTGCGCCTTCCCCTGGAAGGCTCGCATCGTCTTCGATGCGATCAGGTAGCGGACGAAGTCCTTCGGTTCCTCGGGCTTCGCGTAGCTCTGGATCAGCACCTCGAGGGCGCGCGGGTCGCGCGTGCCGGCGAGCAGTTCGCGCCCCTTGGTCCGTTTCTGGAGCGACGGGCGGGCGACGTAGCCCTTGTAGCGCGCGAGGACGGACTCGTAGTCGGCGCCCGTCGGCTCTTGCTGCGAAAGGATGGGCGCTGCGAGGGCGGCGAGTGCGAGCAGGGGCCCGAGTGCCCAGGAAGCGCAGTCGGCGGGTTTCGGGATACGCATCGGCGAAAGAGGGCTGGGTGGGAGGTTGGTCCCAGCCTACCGATCATCCTCCGCAGCGTCGCCCGCCCGGGATCGCGCGAGCGGCCGTCTGGATTCCTGCGTACGGGTCGGCCCGTTGCCATCGGGGCATCGGGCGCCTCAGGCCATCGCTCACACCCAGGGGCTTCCGGGTGCCGAAGAGCAGGGTTAGCTTCGACTGCCTACGACGCTGTCGACTTTCCGAGGTACGCGCCGATCCGCCTGCTCCACGGAAGAGCCACCGAGATGCCGGATGTACCGGCCGAAGTTCGACGGAGCCGAAACATCGCTCTGATCCACATGAAAGCTAACGCACTGATTGCAGCATCCCTGGTGCTGCCCGCTCTCCTCACCCAGGCTGCGGCCCAGGGATGTGGTTACGAAACCAACCTCGGCACTCCCCTCGGCCTCGGCGACGACACCGTTGCACCGAGCCTCGCCCTCGGCTTCCCGTTTACGTTCCCGGACGGGACGTCCACGACGTCGATCGACGTCGACTCCAACGGCCGCATCATGCTGCCGGGTCTTCTCGGCTCGGACTTCTCGGAGTCGGTCGCCGAGCTGCTCACCAACCCGTCGACGATCTGCCCGATGTGGACGGACTTCAACCCCGCCGACTCCGGCGCGGATGACGTCTACTTCAACGCGCTGCCCGGCAAGGCGGTCGTGACCTGGCACCAGGTCCCGTTCTTCGGCAGCACGACCTACATGACGGTCCAGTGCACGCTCTGGGCGGACAACCGGATCACGTTCGTCTACGACTCGTCGGTGCCGAACGGCAGCGATGCGCTCGTCGGCGTCTCGGAAGGCAACGGCGTCGCGGACCCGGGTGCGATCGACTACTCGACGCGTCCGTTCCCGGCCTCGGGGTTGACGGTCTACGAGTCGTTCGTCGGCTCGTTCGACCTGTCCGGTGAGGCGATGGACCTGATCAACTCGGGGACGAACTACATCGTCGTCACGCCGCAGAACTGCGCGACCTCCGTGCCGATCGGCGACGGCTGCGGTGGCGACCCGAACCCGGCGTCGTTCTACGAAGCGTTCGACGGCAGCGCGACCGTCAACGACCTGAGCAACACGGGCGGTCTGATGGGCAACTGGACGGGCACGACCTACGTCGTGACGCCGGGCGCTTCCGCGTTCGTCGCTCCGACCCAGGCCCCGCTCGGGATCGGCGACGACCAGACGCTGCAGATCCCGCTGCCCTGGTCGATGCCGACCGCGGCCGGCACGATCACCGACGTCTTCGTCTGCTCGAACGGCTGGATCAGCTTCGAGCCGACCACGACCACGCTGCTGGTCGAGACGCCGAACGGCCTGGTCAACGCCGGCTTCACGATGCTCGCGGCGATGTGGGACGACCTCAACCCGGCTGCGGGTGGTGGTGTCTACGCCGAAGTCGACCCCTCCAACCCCTCCCTGTTCCACATCACGTGGGACCAGGTTCCGGAGTTCAGTCAGTCGACCCCGAACACCTTCCAGGTGACGCTGGGTCAGGGTGGCTCCTTCGAGCTGAAGTACGGCGTGATCTCCGCGCTGGACGGCCTCGCCGGATACTCGCGCGGCAACGGCCTCGGCGGCATCCCGGCGGCGACCGACCTGACCAACTTCACCCCGTTCGCGCTGGGCACCGGCACGCCGGACGTGTCGCTGGCGGGTGTCACCCGTCCGGTCATCGGCACGAACGCCGTCTCCGAGACCCGGGACATCCCGGCGAGCGCGATCTCCGGCGTCCACATGTATGGCACGACTGCGATCCCGCTGCCGGGTGTCGACCTGTCGGCCGTCTTCATGCCGGGCTGCCGCCTCTACGTGTCGGCTGACGTGACCGTCGGCTTCGCCGCTGCCGGTACGTCGTCCGCCCAGCACTCGCTGGCGATCCCGAACAATGCCGCCCTCGCCGGTGCGCACCTCTACTCGCAGTCGATCGTCGTTGCCCCGGGCACCAACCCGCTCGGCGTCGTGACCTCGAACGCGCTCGACTTCACGATCAACGTCCAGTGATCGGGCGTTGATCTCGGGCTTCGTTCGCGAGGCCTCGAGTCCGGACAGCCGGGTCTCCGCAGCCACGGGGAGCCGGCTGTTTCGTTTCCTGGCTGGGATGTGTGTCCCAGCGCCGTCGAGGCACCGGACGGAACTCTCCGCTGCGGTAGACTCCCGGGCGTGAATCGCTCCCTCTCCCGTCGTTCCTTCCTGCGCGCCGGCTCCGCTGCCGCCGCCGCTCCCCTCGTCATCCCCGGCCGATGGCGCACGAGTCCGAACGAGACCCTGAACGTCGCCTGCGTCGGCGTGGGCGGCATGGGGGGCTCCGACCTCGCGTCCGTGTCGACCGGCAAGAACGTCCGGATCGCGGCGCTCTGCGACGTCGACGCCGCCCGGCTCGGGGCCGCTGCCCAGAAGCACGAGGGGGCGAAGACGTTCGCGGACTACCGCGTGCTGCTCGACGAGATGGGCAAGGACATCGACGCCGTCGTCGTGTCGACCCCGGACCACATGCACGGTCCCGTGTCCCTCGCCGCGATGGCGCTCGGCAAGCACGTCTACTGCCAGAAGCCGATCGCCCACAACCTGCGCGAGTGCCGTGCGATGGCCGACATGGCCAAGGAGAAGGGTCTCGTCACCCAGATGGGCACGCAGATCCACGGGCACTCGGCCTATCGGACAGCGGTCGCGACGCTGCGTGCGGGTGCGATCGGCAAGGTGCGCGAGGCGCACCTCTGGGTCAGCAAGTCCTGGGCAGGCCCCGCGGAAGGTCGTCCCGATCGCGCGGACCCGGTCCCCGAGAACCTGTCGTGGGATCTCTGGCTCGGCGTCGCGCCCGAGCGTCCGTACGTGCAGGGTGCCTACCATCCGGCCCAGTGGCGCGGCTGGATCGATTTCGGCAGCGGCACGCTCGGCGACATGGGCTGTCACATCTTCGATCCGGTGTTCAGCGGGCTCGGTCTCGCGGCGCCGATCTCGGTCGTCTCGCGGGGACCGAAGCACCACGCCGAGGCGTTCGCGGGCAACGGCGACGTCACCTACCGCTTCGCGGCGACCGATCAGACGGACGGCGAGCTGGTCTTCCGCTGGACGGACGGCGGGGCGCAGAAGGCAGTCGAGAAGGCCCAGCTCCCCGAGGGCGCCTCGCTGCCGGGCGCGGGATCGTTCCTCGTCGGCGAGAAGGGCGTCATGGTGATCCCGCACTGGTCGGCGCCGCGCTTCTACAGCGAAGGCAAGGAGCTCCAGGTCGAGGTCCAGGAGCGTGGTTCGGTCGATCACTACCACGAGTGGACCGACGCGTGCCGCGGTGAGGGCGAGACCTCGACGCCGTTCTCCTACGCGGGACCGCTGACCGAGGCCGTTCTCGCCGGCGTGATCGCGGGTCGTTTCCCCGAGCAGGAGCTCGCGTGGGACAGCGCCGGCCTGCGGTTCGACCACGAAGAGGCGAACGCCTGCGTCGGCCGAACCTACCGCGAGGGGAGAGAGGTCGTGCGATGAGCCTCGCCCGGGCGGCGATGCTCGTCATCGCCGTGGCCCTTGCGCTCGCGTCCGCCGACCTGCGCGGGCAGGCGCAGAACAACGTGTTGATCCTGCTCGCCGACGACATCGGCGTCGACTACGTCGGGTGCTATGCAGAGGGCTCGAACCCGCCGCCGACGCCGAACATCGACTCGCTCGCGCAGCGCGGCGTGCTGTTCCGGAACGCCTACGCGAACCCGTCCTGCTCGCCGACGCGTGCCTGCATCCACACCGGGCGCTTTCCGTTCCGGACCCTGGTGGGTCGCTGGATCCGCTACGAGAACAACAGTGAGCCGATCGGCCGGCTGCTGGACTCCGAGTGGACGATCCCCGAGGTGCTCGACCGAGCGGGCTCGGGCTACGCGCACGCCGCGATCGGCAAGTGGCACATGCACGAGGTCGGGGACGGCATCGCCGTGCCGCGGACCGTCGGCGGATGGGGCCATTTCCGCGGCACGATGGTCGGTCAGGTCCCGAGCTACTACTCGTGGCCCTACGTCCGCGACGGCGTGCTCTCGACGTCGCGCGCCTACATCACGACCCAGCAGGTGGACGACACGCTCGAGTGGGTCGGGCAGCAGTCGGGTCCGTGGGTCTGCTACCTCGCGTTCTGTGCGCCGCACCTGCCGTTCGAGGTCCCGCCGGCGCACCTCCACACGCGGAACGTCACCGCGAACAGCCCGCGCCGCGAGCTCTACAAGGCGGTGATCGAGGCGCTGGACACCGAGATCGGTCGGCTGTTCCAGTCTCTCGGACCGGTCCTCGATCAGACGGACGTGATCTTCCTCGGCGACAACGGGTCGGTGCAGAACACCGCCGAGTCGCCGTTCCGCGGCGACAAGGCCAAG
>JAQCBR010000146.1 GCA_027621295.1 Planctomycetota bacterium | reverse complement strand
GAAGGCACGCAAGACGAACGTGCGGTGATCCAGGAGCTCCACGCCGAGTCCGCGGCGGCGTGGCGTTCTCGTCCCGACGAGGCCATGGCCTTCGCGGCGGACCCGCTGGGTCCGCTGCCGGAGGGCGCGGATCCGATCGATGCGGCCGCTTGGACCGCGGTCGCCAACGTCCTCCTCAACCTCGACGCGCTGCTGACCAAGCCATGAAGCCCGAAGACGCAGTGCGCCATCTGGCGTCCCACGCAGCGGCGAGCACGACGCGCCGCCACTTCCTCGGCCGGACCGGGATCGGGCTCGGCGCGATGGCGCTCCACGCGCTCCGCGGCGAGGGTGCGAGCGATCCGCGGAGCGGGCTGCCGCACCACCGCCCGCGCGCCAAACACGTGATCTGGCTGCACATGTCGGGCGCGCCGCCGCAGCACGACACCTTCGACCCGAAGCCCGTACTCAACGCGCACCACGGCGAACTCTGCCCGCGCGAGTTCTTCGAGGGGCGTCGCCTCGCGTTCACGCGCGGGCACCCGACCCTGCTCGGCTCTCCGCACCCGACCTACCGGGCGGGGGAGAGCGGCGTCGAGGTGACGAGCCTGATGCCGCACTTCGGCCGCATCGCGGACAAGGTGACGCTGATCCGGTCGATGCACACCGACCAGTTCAACCACGCGCCCGCGGACCTGCTGATGTGCACCGGCTCGGCGCAGTTCGGCGGCGCCTCCGGCGGTGCTTGGGTCTCCTGGGGGCTCGGCTCCCTGAACCGCGACCTGCCCACTTTCGTCGTGCTCGGCTCGGGTGACAGCGATCCGACCGGCGGCAAGAGTCTCTGGGGGAGCGGCTTCCTGCCCTCCGAGCACCAGGGCGTCCAGCTGCGCAGCAGCGGCGATCCGGTCCTGTATCTCTCCGATCCGAACGGCATGCGACGCCCCGATCGGCGCCGCACGCTCGACGCGCTCGCGGAGCTCAACCGGCTCGAGCATCGGGAGACCGGCGACCCGGAGACGCTGGCGCGGATCGAGCAGTTCGAACTCGCGTTCCGGATGCAGGTTGCGGTCCCCGAAGCGGTGGACCTCGCGTCCGAGTCGGCTCGGATGCGCGCGTTCTACGGCGCCGAACCGGGCCGGAAGTCCTTCGCGAACAACTGCCTGATGGCGCGTCGTCTCGTCGAGCGCGGCGTGCGGTTCGTCGAGCTCTTCGACTGGGGCTGGGACATCCACGGCACCAACCCGGGCGACGACCTGATGACCGCGTTCCCGCAGAAGTGCCGGGACGTCGACCAGGCGTCCGCGGCGCTGGTCCTCGACCTCGAGCAGCGTGGGCTCCTGGACGACACCCTCGTGATCTGGTCCGGCGAGTTCGGTCGTACCTCGATGAACGAGGCTCGCGGTGGCTCCAAGCTGCTCGGCCGCGACCACCACCCGGACTGCTTCACGATCTGGGTCGCGGGCGGGGGTACGAAGCAAGGGCACATCCACGGCGCGACCGATGAGCTCGGCTTCTTCATCACCGAAGATCCGGTCTCGGTCCGTGACCTCCAGGCCACGGTGCTCGACATCCTCGGCATCGACGGCCACCGCTTCGCGTATCCCTACCAGGGCCTGGAGCAGCGTTGGATCGGTCCGGCTGCGGATCCGAAGGTCGTCGAGGGGATCCTGGCGTAGCGTTGCGCCCGCTCGGGGGGCAGCGAATCGGGGGGAGCTCGCTATCGTGTGCGGCTTCCCATGAGACGATTCCTCGACACGTTGGTCGCTGCCCTGATCCTGCTCGCGCCGCTCGCGGCCCAGGATGACGAAGCGCGATTCCGGTCCGGACAGGCGGACAAGCTCAACAAGTTCGCGCAGCAGGCGTTCGACAAGGGCTTCCCGCGCCAAGCGCGTCTGATCTGGCTGCAGACGATCAAGCTCTACGACCCGGACAGCGAGGACGCGCACAAGGGCCTCGGCCACGTCCGCGCCGGCAACTCGTGGGCGCCGAACCCGGACTTCGAGTACCCGCTCGACGACACGGGTTCGAGCAAGGACGGCGCCTCGCTGTTCAAGGCCTACGAGAAGCTGAAGGAAGACCTCGCGTCCGGCCACCGCCGTCAGGCCCAGAAGTGGGCGAAGGCGGACCGCACCGACAAGGCGAACGAGCACTACGGCATGGTGCTCCGCTGGGTGAAGGACGACCGGGAGGCGCAGGAAGCGCTCGAGCATCGCGACGTCGGCGGCGTCACGGGCACCGAGCTCGAGCAGACGCTCTACGACCGCTCCAAGCTGATCGAGAAGGCGGTCAACGAGCAGTCGTCGGTCGACTACGCGGTCGACAAGGTCGATTCGAAGGCCCAGGTCCTCGACCGCGCGCAGGTGCCCTACGTCAGCGTGCGCTCGGAGCACTTCCTGCTGCACGGCGACCCTGACCAGGAGGAGTTCCTCAAGCAGGCGCTGGTCTGGGCCGAGCGGACGATCCGCGTGTGCCAGGCGGCGTTCCCCTGGCAGGTCCGGGTCGGCGGCGAGTGGGCGTTCTTCACCGGCAAGGACACCTACAAGCAGGTGCTGCGCGCCAACGCCGACATGGTGCCGAACCTCGAGTGGAAGCTCGAGAACACGTCGACGAGCGGGGTCGGCAACGTCGTCGTCGGCGCGACCGGTTCGGTCCAGGTGCTCTACGACGCCTGCGTCCGCAACGTCGCGAAGGCCTACTCGCAGTTCCGCTCCGACGCGCTGTCCGAGGGCATCGGCCACACGTTCGTCGGCATGATGTTCAACAACAACCGCCTGTTCGCGGTCGACCTCGAGAAGCAGCAGGGCACCACGGCGAGCGAGGAGGACCGCGAATACACGTCGCCCGACTTCGACGTCTGGAAGACGCTCGCGCTCGAGATGGCGTGGAAGATGACCGGCGGCGTCGCGGCGATCGACCTTCCGTACGTCGAGGCGGCCGCGTTCTCGAACGAGCAGCGGATCAAGGCGTGGTCGTTCTGCGACTACATGATGCGCCGCGACCCGGGCCTGCTGAAGAAGCTCGACGAGCTCGGCATGGCCCAGCGGCAGTCCGGCCAGAAGCGCCCGCTCGACCTGGCCGCGGCTTTCGAGGAGTCGGGCGCGACGGTCGCCCAGCTCGACAAGGAGTGGGAGGACTTCTGGACCGAGGCGACCCCGGTCCTGCAGGCGATCCGCAACAACACGCCGCCGCTGTCCGCGATCAGCAAGGGCGTCGAGAAGTGGCTGGCCGCGTTCAACGAGGCCCGCGCCGCCAACAACGCTGCACCCGTCACCTGGTCGTCGAACCTGTCGACGCGGTGCATGGAGCACGCCGAGTACCTGAAGGCCAACAAGGACGAGCGCGGCCCGGCCTCCGAGCACCGTGAGCTCGCGGACCTCGGCGGCTCGCACCTCGCGAGCATGTTCGCGCAGATGGCGGTCGTCGAGACGCGCGCGAAGATCGGCAAGGCCGAGGACATGTTCGAGGCGTGGATGACGATCCCGGGCTACCGCGACGCGCTCGTCCACGACTTCCTGCGCTCGGTCGGGATCTACACCGAGGGCGACATCCTGGTGATGAACGTCGTGTCGGGTCTCGGCGCGCCCAAGTCGCGGAAGAGCGGCTACCTCTGCCACCCGTGGCAGAACGCGACCGGAATCCCCGCCGAGGCTTCGGTCGCCGACATCGGGCCCGAGCTCGAGGCGCTCCTCGAGAAGAACGGTCGCGGCGGCCAGAAGACGGTCGGCTACCCGCTGACGATCCACTTCGGCCAGTCGGTCCAGGGCGACCGCACGTCCTACCGCTGCAACGCGGTGGACGCGCGCGGCAACCGCATCGAGGGTGCGATCCTGCTCGACTCCGGGACGATCCGGCGCTCGACCGCGCCGGGCATGGTGACCTTCTATCCGTTCGAACCGCTGCCCCGCGGCAAGGTCGCGGTCAACTGGAGCTGGGAGGTCGACGGTCAGGCGCGGACGCTGCAGGCGACGTTCCAGACCAAGTGACGAGGGTCGCGCGTGGCCGATGTCGGCCCCGCGCACGGCCCGTGGCTCGCCGCGTCACAGCATGATGCGGCGGGCGGGCAGGTCGATCTGCTGGACCTCGCCGCCCCGCTCGATCCACGCGCGGAACCGGGCGCCCTCGTAGGTGCTGTAGGCGTTGAAGCAGTCCTTCACGTCCTCGACCGTCGCGAAGCGGATCAGCTGGCCGGCGGAGCCGCTCGCCTGCCGCTCGTCGAGCTGGACGCCGAGCAGCAGGTCACCGACCCGGAGATCGACGCGGTTGTCCTCTTCGCCGTCGGTGAGCTTCGGGTGGAGGCGGGTGACCCGCACCAGGCTGCCCGGAATCATCGACGGGGCCGCGTTCGGGTCGCCTGTGAACGCGCGGTAGAACGCGATCGCGGACTCGCGGACGCGGTCCGCATCCTCGCGGAAGGACAGCGCGTCGACCTCTGCATCGATCTGACGGAACACCGACCACTGGGTGGCGGACAGTGCGTCGACGTCGAGCTGGGACTTCTGGCCTCCGCGCTCGATGCCGAGCGCCACGGGAGCGTCATCGTCTGCCTCGCGGACCGCGAGTTGGAAGCCCACCGACCACGTGACCTCTCCGCCGTCGAGTGACACGATCCGGTCGCCGCGCTCGACGCCGGCGCGCGCAGCCGGGCCCAGTGGGTCGACCGAGTGGACGATCACCGCGCCATCCCGGTCGGCGACGGTCAGGCCTAGGTAGGGGCTGCGCAGCTTCTCGGGCGAGAGCAGGACCGAGTGCAGGCGCTCGCGGACGTGGTCGACCGAGATCGCGTAGCCGGTCACGTTGTGGAGGCTGCCGCCTGCGCTGTTGATGCCGATCAGGCGGCCCGCGGCGTCGAGCAGGGCTCCACCGCTGTTGCCGCCGTTGATCGCCGCATCGGTCTCCAGCAGGTGGGGGAGCTTGGCCCAGCGGCCGCGGACACGGATCGCCTGGTTCTTCGCGGTCACGACGCCGGCCGTCAGCGTGTTCGCGCGGCCGTGGGGGTTGCCGACCGCGACCGCGCGGTCGCCGATCCGGAGTTCGTCCGAACGCGCGAACTCGATCGCGCGGACCCGGTCGCCCGGCTCGAGGCGGAGCTGGATCAGCGCGAGGTCCTCCTCGCGCGAAATGCTCAGCACGTCGGCGCGGAACTTCCGTCCATCGCGCAGTGCCGCACGCACGATGCGGTCCCGGACCATCGAGCCATCGGGCTCGGTCGCGGAGTCGACGACGTGCCAGTTGGTCAGCGCGAGGCCGGAGTCGTCGAGGACGACGCCGGACCCGAGGCTCTCGACGACCGACCGGGCCTCCGGAGCCGCGAACGGGTTGTCCTCGTCGTCGGCCGGTGCGGCGACCGCTTCGATGTAGATGTTGAGCAGCGAGTCGGCGGTCGCGCGCACGAGCTCCGCCAGCGGGCCGCCATCGGGCGCCGGGGTGGCCGTGCGCCCGCGGGCATCCGCCGTGTGCGGCATGTGCGGCGACAGCACCGAGTCGATCGCAGGCACGTTGTTGAGCCCGGTGTCGAGCTTCGCCTGGTCGCCACGCATCGCGAACGCCATGTCGACGCGGTCGATCTTGCCGCCGTCGACGAGCCCGATCAGCGCGCCGTCGATGCGGACCACGGCGCCGCCGGCGTTCTGGTTGCCGACCGGGGCGTCGACCTGCAGCGTGCCGCCGCGCTTGGCCGAGAGCACGCCGGCACCGACGCTGAGCGACGAGCCGGTCGGGCGACCGACGGTCAGTACCGGCGACCCCGTGTCCGGGACCGCGCCGATCTCGGCGGCGGGAATCGTCGCACCGGCCGGCAGCTCCACGCGGAGCAGTGCGGTGTTCGTGCGTCCATCCTCGGAGAGGATGCGGGCATCGAGCGAGCGCCCGTCGGCGAGCCGGACACGGATCGGCGCGCCGTCCACGTCGACGACGTGGCGGTTGGTGAGCACGAGGCCGCTCGGATCGATCACGACTCCGCTGCCCGCGCCCCTGCGGCGTGCCTGGCCGAAGGGGTCGTTGGTCTCGGGGCGGCTCGTCCGGCCGGCTTCGATGCTGACGATGGCGTCCGCGATCTTCGCAACGGCCCGTGACTCGGCGGACTGGGTGCTCCTCGAGCCAGCCTCGGGGATCGCGTCCCCGAAGGCGTTCCGCGCGGTGGCGAGCGGGATCACGAAGCCGAAGCTCGGGCGCTTGAGGTCCTCGAGCGTTGGCTCGGAGATTTCGGGGGCGACGCCGTCGGCGCTGCACAGGCCCACGAACGCACCGTTCCGGTCGATCAGCGCAGCCCCGTGGCTCCGCGCCTGGATCGCCGCGTCCGTCAGCAGGACGTCTCCCGCGGCGAAGCGGAGGGTTCTCTCACCGTCCCGGACCTCGAGGTCGGCGGCGGCAGGGCTCGCGACTCCCGCGAACGCGACCTGGTCCTCTCCGTCGTGGAAGCCGAGCACGGCGACCGGGTCGCCCGGCGCCGGGGCGGCGCCTGCAGCGAGCGGCGTGAGCTCCACGCCGGCCGGCAGCTCGGCCTGGAGCAGCGCGAGGCCCGTCCTGTCGTCGTCGAGCGCGACGATGCGCGCCGGGTAGCGGGTCTTCTGCACGTCGGCGAGCTGGATCAGCACGCGCTTGTCGTCGGCGCCCTGGGCCTCGCGGACGAGGGACACGTGCGTGAGCACGAGTCCGTCGGCGGTGAGCACGGCTCCCGAACTCGGTCGCTCGATGCGGAACGTGTTGCGGCCGTTCACCTCGACCGCGACGTGCACGACCCCGAGCGCCGCCTTCTCGAACGCGGCTGCCATCGGGCCACCGGCCCGTCCGGTGTCAGGCGGTGTGACGAGGCTGAGGTTCTGGGACTTCGCGTCGGCGGCGAGGCCGGACAGGAGAGCCAGCGCGGCCGCGGCCGCACGTCGTTCGGGAGTCTGCATCGGGTGTGCGGTCGGGGCGTCTCTCGGCCCGTCGGTCGTGTGCGGTCGGGATCAGTCCTTCTTGATGCCCTCGTTGTGCTCGGCGCGGGCGAGGCTCAGCTCGAGGACGCGCTTCTGGTGCGTCAGGTAGTACTCGAGCGACCACTTGAACGAGCCTGCGCTCGCCGCGACCGACTCCTCGTAGTGCTTCCAGACGGCGCCCTTCGTCTGGTCCTTGGTCGACGACTCGAAGTGCTTGTTCGCGTCCTTCAGCGGCGGGAAGTAGCGGCTCGCCGGCCCGAGGATCTTCGCGACCGCCTTGATGTCGTCGCGCGCCTTGCCGCCGGACTCGAAGCCCGAGATCCCTTCGATCACCTTCTCGAGCGTCTCCATGGCCTTCAGCAGCTCCTTCGACGGAGCGTCGGCGACCGACGGCTTGAGCTTCGCCGACGCGACGAACCGCTCGCCCTTGCAGGTCCCGCACGGGAAGCCGCCGACGCCATCACAGCAGCCGCACTTCTGTCGGCGGTCCCCGCCGCCCTCGACCAGGAACGACCCCTTGCCGTTGCAGACGAAGCAGCGCGTGACCGCGGCGCCCGAGCAGGTCGGGCAAGGCGCCTTCTCGAGGATGTCGTGTGTCTCGCCGCTGCCACCGCAGATCCGACACGCGGCCTTCCGGGTGTTGTGGCACTCCGCGCAGTCCTCGCAGTCGCCGTCGTCGAACCGCTCGCAGTGGCGGCACGTCATCGTCTTCTGTCCCTTGCAGTTGGGGCAGCGCTGGGCCTCGAAGACGACCCACTGTTGGAGACCCTCGGCGTCCGTCTCGACCGCTCGCTCGTAGCGGGCGGGGTCGGGGATCAGGAACGGTTCCGGCTTCTTCGCCTGGGCGTGGGCCGCCGAGACGGCGACGAAGAAGGTCAGGACGAGGGCGAGGGTGCGTTGGACTGTTCTCACGGCAGGGCTCCGATCCGGAAGGAAGCGCGCACCTTAACGCAGCCGGGTCCGTGTGTCTGTCGGCGCGGCGCGGTCGAACCTGCCCGTCCGGCGTCCTAGACTGCGTGATCCGCCCCCGACCGGGGCGCTGCCCGATCGCCATGAACCCACTCCAAGACGTCGTCTTCACCGAAGCCCACCAGGAAGTCCGCGCCGCCGCGCACAGGGTGGCCCGGGAGTGCCTGCTGCCGCAGGCATCCCAGCACGATCGCGACCACACCTACAACGAGGACGCGATGCGGCTGGCGGCCGAGCTCGGCCTGCTGGGTACATGGATTCCCAAGGAGTACGGCGGCACGGGGGTGGGCATCCTCGGGCTGGCGCTGGCCGTCGAGGAGTTCAGCAAGGCCGACCCGTCGTTCGGCGTCGCGTTCGCGGTCAACGCGCTCGGCTCGATCCCTCTGCTGATGGGGGGGACCGAGGAGCAGAAGCAGCGCTACCTGCCGCGCGTCGCGCGCGGTGAGGCGGCTTGCGCGTTCGCGCTGTCCGAGAAGTTCGCGGGCTCGGACGCGGGCGGCCTCGCGGTGCGCGCGGAGAAGGTGGACGGCGGCTGGCGCCTGTCCGGCGAGAAGAAGTGGACGACGAACGGCTCGCGGGCGGACATCGTGATGTGCTTCGCGGTGTCCGACCCCGAGTCCAAGTCGCGGCGCATCTCGGCGTTCATCGTCGAGAAGGACGACCCCGGCTTCGCGATCCAGAAGGTCGAGAACAAGATGGGCATCCGCATGGTCCCGGTCTGCGAGACGAGCTACGACAACGTGTTCGTGCCGGACGACCGGCTGCTCGGCGAGAAGCCGGGCATGGGCTTCAAGCACTCGATGATGACGCTCGACTGGGCGCGTCCCGGCGTGGCGGCACAGGCCGTCGGCACCGCGGCCGGTGCGCTCGAGCTCGCGACGACCTACGCGACGCGCCGCAAGCAGTTCGGCCAGCCGATCGCCGGCTTCCAGATGATCCAGGCGATGCTCGCGGACATGGCGATGCAGACCGAGGCCGCGCGCTGGCTGGTCTACATGTGCGCGGCGCAGGCGGACGCCGGCGTGTCGGTCAACAAGACCGCGGCGATGGCCAAGTGCTTCGCGAGCGACACCGCGATGAAGGTCGCGACCGACGCGGTCCAGGTCTTCGGCGGCTACGGCTTCATGGAGGACTATCCGATCGCCAAGTTCTTCCGCGACGCGAAGATCCTGCAGATCTACGAGGGCACCAACCAGGTGCAGCGGATGGTGATCGCGCGCAACCTGGTCAAGGAAGCAGGCCAGCACGACTACCTCGCCGAGTTCATCCCCGGCGAGACGCAGGCGACGTTCGCGGAGACGCCGCTCGAGTCCGTGAACCTGTGAAGTCCCGCTCCCGCGGCGCAGGGCGCGTCGATGCCGGTAGGATGGTCGGTGCCCCCGCGCACCTCACTCCCCGAGTCTCGATGCGCCTGAACCTGACCGCGGCCTTCCTCTGCGCGCTGACTGCCCTCGCGGCGGTCTGCCCGGCGGCTCCCCACGGGGGCGGCTACCGCAACCCGCCGGGTTTCATCCCGCGGAAGGCTCCGCCGGTCGGCGAGGGCGCGACGAAGCGTCCTGACTCGCCCCTCGCGCCGCCGCAGCCGGACAACGGGTCCGGCCCGCGCACCGGCGGGGCGAGTCCCGGCCCGGTCGGTCCGGGAATGCGCCCGCCCGCGGGC
>JAQCBR010000145.1 GCA_027621295.1 Planctomycetota bacterium | reverse complement strand
AGGGGCGGGGAACTCTAGCGACTCGACCGGAGACCGCAAGCTCGCGGCCAAGATTTCTTCGCGCGTTCTTGTCGGTGTGCGGAACTCGTTCTCTCGCAGGATGTTGCGAAACGGGAAGATCGCGGCGCCCGCAAGGCTCGACCAGAACCCGGGAAGGAACCGCGCCGAACCCCGGACCTGCGGTTCCGCAGGCCGTCTCCAGCCCTTCGCGGCCCCCCGAACCGCCCCGATCAGGCGCGTGCCGCTGCGTAGGCAGCGATGCGGTCCACCACGCGATCGAGTTCGCTGTCGGTCAGCCCGGGGAAGATCGGCAGAGCGAGGCTCTCCGCGGCGGCCTTCTCCGCCACCGGGAACGCCCCCTCCCCGTGCCCGAGTGCCGCGAAGCAAGCCTGCAGGTGCAGCGGCACGGGGTAGTAGACCTCGCAGCCCACACCCTCCTGGTGGAGGAAGGCACGCAGGCGGTCCCGCTCGCCCTGCGCGCCCGTCACCCGCACCACGAATTGGTTGTAGGTGTGGCTCGGATCGACCTCGAGCGGCAGGACCAGGCCTCCCGGGGCATCGTCGCCGAGCTCCCGCACGAGCCCCGCCGCGGCGAACCGCTCCCGGTAGCCCGCCGCATTCCGCCGGCGCCGCTCGGTGGCTGCATCCAGACCTGCGAGCCGAACCCGGACGAACGCCGCCTGGAGCGTGTCGATCCGGAAGTTCCCGCCCACCTCCTGGTGGTAGTACTTCGGGTCCATCCCATGGACCCGCAGGATCCGCGCGCGGCGCCCCAGATCCGGGTCGGCGGTGGTGACGAGCCCTCCGTCACCCAGACATCCGAGGTTCTTCGTCGGGAAGAACGAGAAGCACCCGAACGCCCCGACGGTGCCGACGCCGCGCGCGCCCCAGCGGGCGCCGATCGCCTGGGCGGCGTCCTCGACGACCGGGACACCGTGGCGCGCGGCCACGGCTTCGATGCCGTCCAGGTCGGCCGACTGCCCGAACAGGTGGACGGGCATCAGAGCCTTGGTTCGCGGCGTGATGGCCGCCTCGAGCGCTTCCGGCGTCACGTTGAACGTCGCGGGGTCGACGTCGACGAAGACCGGCTTGGCCCCCAGCCTCCAGACCGCGCCCGCCGTCGCGAAGAAGGTGTAGGTCGGGCAGACGACCTCGTCGCCGGCACCGACCCCGAGCGCCATGAGCGCCAGGATCAGCGCATCGGTCCCGGACGAGACGCCGATCGCGTCCATCGAGCCGATGTAGCCGGCGCACTCGCACTCCATCTCCCCGACGTCCGGCCCCATCACGAACTGGCCGCTGCCGAGAACCCGCTCGAATGCGGCGCGCAGCGCGGCGTCGGTGTCCGGGTCCGAGCGGGTGAGATCGAGGAGCGGAACGCGGGTCATGGGCTGGAACTGGCCTTCTGCGCGGGGATGCGAGCAGATGCAGCCGGAGGCTAGTCCGCCGTGCCAGCCTCCCGCAAGGACGACCGCACACACCTTGATCGAAGCTTGAACAACCCCGTCGCCCGGCCAGCCCCACGCGAGGTGTTAGTCTCCGGAGCCGCGACAAGCCGCGCGTCGAGCGGCCTCCGTACGGCGATGAGTGACGACGTCCAGCTCTTCAACAACAGGGAGCTGTCCTGGATCCAGTTCAACCGAAGGGTCCTGGACGAGGCTCGGGATCCGCGGAATCCGCTGCTCGAGCGCGTGAAGTTCCTGGCGATCGCGAGCAACAACTTCGACGAGTTCTTCGAGATCCGCGTCGCCGGAACGATGGAGCTCGTCGACGCCGGGCTCCGCACCGGCGAGAACCCGGATGCACGCGACCCCAAGGAGGAGCTCGCCGCGATCCGGGCCGAGGCGCGCACCTTCACCGCCGCGATGCACGAGGTGTGGAGCGGTGAGCTCCTGCCCGAGCTCGAGCGGCACGGCATCCGGTTCCCGTCGATCTGGGATCTGGAGCCCGACCGTCGCGCGTGGCTCCGGCAGCAGTTCGAGCAGGAGGTGTTCCCGGTCCTGACGCCGCTGGCGGTCGACCCGGCTCACCCGTTCCCGTCGCTGCTCAACAAGTCGCTGAACCTCGCGGTGCTCCTGCTCGACCCGCGCGAAGAGCGATACGTCCATCGCGTCGCGGTGGTCCAGGTGCCGCGCGTGCTGCCGAGACTCGTGAGGCTGCCGGCGATGAGCGACGCCGGAGACGATCAGGGCCACGACTACGTGTTCATGGTCGACCTGGTGGAGGAGCATCTGCAGGCGCTGTTCCTCGGCCTGTCCGTGCTCCACGCCTGCGCGTTCCGCGTCACGCGCGACAGCAACCTCGACATCGACGAGGAGGCGAGCACCGACCTGATGAAGGTGCTCGAGCAGGAACTCAACAAGCGCCGACGCGGCGAGCCGGTGCGTCTCGAGATCAGCTCGGGGGCCGACCCCGAGATCGTCGCGCGGTTCCTCGAGGCCTTCGAACTCGAGGCGGACGACGTCTACGAGTGCAGCGGGCCGGTCAACCTCGGACGGCTGATGGAGCTCTACCGGACCGAGGAACGCCCAGACCTGAAGGACCCGACGTTCGTCCCCCACGTCGCCGCGCGGTGGGACGGTGCGGAGGACATGTTCCAGGCGCTCCGCCAGTCCGACGTCCTGCTGCACCACCCGTACGACTCGTTCGCAACGGTCGAGCAGTTCGTCCACTGTGCCGCGCACGACCCGCGCGTGCTCGCGATCAAGCACACGATCTACCGCGCCGGCGAGACGTCGGCGATCGTCAGGGACCTGATCGTCGCCGCGGAGAAGCGCAAGCAGGTGACGGTCGTCGTCGAACTCAAGGCGCGCTTCGACGAGGAGGCCAACATCCGCTGGGCGAAGCGGATGGAGCGAGCCGGGATCCACGTCGTCTACGGCATCGTCGGCCTGAAGACGCACGCGAAGGCGACGCTCGTGGTGCGCCGCGACGACCACGGCATCCACCACTACTGCCATCTCGGCTCGGGCAACTACAACCCGACCACAGCCCGCATCTACACGGACGTCGGGCTGCTGACCGCGCACGAGCAGATCGGCAAGGAGGTCGCCGCGCTGTTCAACATGATCACGGGCTACGCGAAGGCCCCAGCGTTGACGCACCTCCTCGTCGCTCCGCACACGCTGCGCGCCGGGCTCGCCGAACGCATCCGCCGCGAGATCGACAACGCGACCGCCGGCCGCCCGGCGCGTATCCGCGGCAAGATGAACGCGATCGTCGACCCGGGCTTGATCCGACTGCTCTACGAGGCCTCACAGGCCGGTGTCCGGGTCGAACTCTGTGTCCGCGGCATCTGCTGCCTGCGACCCGGCGTCCCCGGGCTCTCGGACAACATCCACGTCGTCTCGGTGGTGGGGCGCTTCCTCGAGCACTCGCGGATCTACGAGTTCCTCAACGCCGGCGGCGAGCCCGAGGTCTTCCTCGCGTCCGCCGACTGGATGACGAGGAACATGGACCGCCGCGTCGAACAGGCCGTTCCGATCCTCGACCCCTCCCTGCGCGCTCGGGTGCAGGAGATCCTCGACGCGAGCCTGAGGGACAACCAGAAGGCCCGACGCATCCTCGCCGACGGCGGCTACGAGAGCGTGATCCCCAGCAGCGGGGCCGAGCCCTTCGACAGCCAAGAAGCGCTGCGCCAGCGCGCGGTGTTCCAGACGCGCCGCGAAGCGGAAGACCCCGAGTGAGCTCAGCTGCGGCGTGACCGCCGGCCGCCGCGCCCGCCCGGGCCGCACAGCGCATCGAGCAGCCAGTCCGAGGCGTGCTCGATCCGCCAACGCTCGAGAAAACCCAACCGGTGCAGGTCGTCGGCCGAGGCGGGCACCGGTTTCGCGCGCGCGAGCGCGTCCATCGACGTCTTCGGCAGCACGAGCGTCGGGTCAGTGGAGCGCCGCTCGGCTTCGCGACGACGCGCGACCTTGAGCCGCTCGTGGCGGAGCGCCACGTCCGGCGGAAGCCGATCCTCCCGGGGCGCGGGCCGGGGCCGGGCGAGCGGGCCCAGATCCTCGGCGTCATCCAGCAGGTCGAGGAGCCGATCGGTCAGACGCGTCGCCAGCCGCGGCGGCAACATCGCCGCGACCTCGCGGCCCGACCGCGGTCGCTCGGCTGCGAGCCGCAGGAGCACGTCGTTGCCGAGCACCTTGAACGGCGGCACGTCCCGACGCCTCGCCGTCTCCTGCCGCCACCGGTCGATGACCGCGAGGGTGCGTCGCCCGAGGCCGTCGAGTCCGGTCGCGCCCTTGAGACGCCCCCATCGATCTTCGATCGGCTCGGGGGGAGCGGGTTCCAGCGCCTCGATCCGGCGACACTCGGCGGCGACCTCCTCCGGGTGCGGGAACCCGGCCTGGTGCAGCCGCTCACGGAGCACGTCGGCGACCTCCAGCAGGTGACAGACGTCCTGGGCCGCGTAGCGCCGCTGCCCTGCCGAGAGCGGCCGCTCACCCCAGTCCGACCGCTGGTAGCGCTTGTCGAGCTCGATCCCGACCACGTCGGACACCAGCGCCGCGAGACTCGACGAGCCGAGCCCGAGCGACGCCGCTGCGACCCTCGTGTCGAACAGACCGGCAACCTCGAACGGCCCCGCACGCTTCAGCATCAGCACGTCGAACTCCGCGCCGTGCAGCACCTTGACGATCGCGGGATCGGCGAGGACCGGCGCGAGAGGCCTCAGGTCGAGCGGCGCGAGCGGATCGACGAGGAAGGTCTGGCGGCGCGTCGCGACCTGGACGAGGCAGGTTCTCTCCCGGAACGCGAACATCGAGTTCGCCTCGGTGTCGAGCGCGATGGCCGGCTCGTCGAGCAGGATGTCCACGAGCCGCGCGAGCGCGGCGGGACGATCGACGTAGACGGGGTCGGGCTCGGACATCGCGCGATGGCGGGGAGGCGGTCTTCTGGGCGGCTGCCTCCGGCACGACCAGCTGCCGCCGGGCAGCGATCTGCCCGGAAACGACAACGCCCGACAGCAACTCTAGCTGCTGCCGGGCGTTGGATGGCGAGGGCGACGGGGCTCGAACCCGCAACCACCGGATCGACAGTCCGGTACTCTAACCAATTGAGCTACGCCCCCGTGTGGGGTCGGGAAAGATAGCGTCGGACCGCGGACAGGCAAGCATCGCACCCAGAAAATCGCGGGCAGCCCCACAGCCTGATCTGCGCGTCCCTTGGCAGCGAAGGCAGAGCCCGACACGCTCTCCCGCCGATGCGACGCAAGCGCCTGACCCCTGCCTTCGTCGGAGCCCCGGGCTTCGACCTCCAGCGCCCCCACCTGTCGGTGGACGGCATGACGGCCGAGGGTCCCAACCTGTCGCACTGGCCGGGCAACCGGACGCCCCGCCGCTACAAGGCCGACCTCTCGACCGGGATCTGCCTGCTGTTCGCACGAGCCCCGGAACCCGAGCAGGCAGCGTTCCTCGGCGATGCCGAGTTCGTCGTCAACGACCACTACGACACGGACGGGTTCCTCTCGATGCTGGCCGTCACGCGACCCGACGTCGCGTTCCACCACGAAGAGGTGTGCATCGCCGCGGCGGCGACCGGCGACTTCCAGGCCTGCGGAACGCAGCGGGGATTCGCGGTCGACCGGATCGTCATGCACCTCGCACGTGCCGACTCGCCCGTTGCCGAAGCTTTCGTCGGCCTCTCGGGACCGGAGAAGTGCGCAGTCCGCTACGCGTGGCTGATCGACCACGCGGAGCGCGTGCTCGGCGATCCCTGGTCGCTGTCACCGCTGTGGAGCGACGAGTGGGAACGGCTCTCGGACGAGCTCTCCCGCTGCCGTGCCGGTGCGCTCGTGCGCTCGGTCGACCGCGCACTCGGCTTCTCGGTCGTGGAGACCCACGCCCCCGTGTCCCGGATGGCCCTCAACACGCTGGCGGGCGCATACCGCGTGCTGCACGTCGAGCACGCCCCGGGCGGCGCCCGCTACCGCTACCACGACCGGACCGAGACTTGGTTCGAGGTTGCGACGTTCACGCCGCCCTCCCGGGTCGATCTCAGACCTGTCGCCGCGACGTTGCAGGAGCTCGAGGGGCCATCCTCGGGACCGGTGCGCTGGTGCGCGGACCCGCCGACCGAACCCGTCCCGGAGCTATGGTTCGGTCACGACGAGCCGCAGGCCTACGGACAGGTCACACGAACGCTTGAGGAGAGCCGCCTGGACCGGGACACGGTAGCGGCCGCCCTCGCCGCCGCGTTCGGCGCGGGACCGCAGCGCTGATGGCGCAGGGACGAACAAGGATGCGTGCGGTGACCGCCGTCTCGCTCCTGGCGCTCGGCTGCACCGCGTGCACGGAGAGCCGCCCGGACGTCCGCACGAGCGCAGACGGCACGGTCACCGTGCTGACGATCCCAGAGCCTTCGCCCGACGACCCGACGACCCGGGCCGCGCTCGACTGGGCGGGATCACGGGGCGACCAGCCACAGGTCGCCGTCGCGATCGGCCTCGGTGCCGCGCTGACTCTGGTCGGGAGCGCGACGGGCACAGCTGACCCGGAGTTCGGCGTCCTCGTCGCCGACCGACCGAGCCCGGAGCTCGACGCCGGGCTGGAGCGCGGCGACTTCGTCGACGCCGTCCGTGTTCCCGATCCCGCGGATGCCGCGGCCGAGGTCGCGGTCCTGTTGGCCCACCGGATCGCCGTCCCCGGCGAGCTCTTCCTGCCGGGCGCCGCCGGGCCCGGGAACACGACGCTCGAGCTCCTGCGCGAGGCCCATGCCCCGACGCTCGATGCACCGCGCCGAGAAGGCCGGCCGCTGATCCTGGGCGTCGTGTGGACCGACGAACGCAGTTCCGACACCGGACGCGCAGCGTTCCGGTCGCGGTGTGCTGCGGCGGGCGGAGCGATCCGGCTCGTCGAGCGGCAGACGGAGGACCCTGCCGGAGCGATGGTCGACCTCGTGGCGCTCGGCGTGGACGCCCTCGTGGTCGACGGCGGGCAACCCGCCCGCCTCGGCCCGGCGATCCGGGCCGCGCGGGCCGTCGGGGTCCCGGTGGTCTCGATCGCCCCGGACCACCCGACCGGCCTCGCCGACTGCGTGGTCCGGATCGACGCCCCCCGGATCGGCCAGCAGCTCGCCGAGAAGATCCACCGACTCCTGGGCGAACGTGGCGGTCTCGTCATCTCGGTGACGGGCCCCGACGTGCCTGCCGGGCTGGGCCGGGTCCATCTGGGCATGCTCGAGGCCCTGGGCATCCCGCCCGGGCATGATGCGGACCGCTGACCCCGCGAGAAACGGGGACCATCTCTCGCAATCTCCGGGCAACCCGCTCGAATGCACGGTTCGCCGCGACGGGATCCGAGGCGAATCGGCCACACCCCGGCCTGACGTTCGAAGGACCCCCCTCGAAGAGACAGCTACCCCGCGCCGACCCAGCGTGAAGGTCGTCGCCACCCCAGAGGCACAGACATGCGAACCCTCCAGACCCTGTTCACCCCCGTCCTCCTGACCGCGGCGCTGGCCGCGCAGCAGACGACCGCGACGTCTGCACTGACGATCACCACGAACGACCCATCGATCGCCAGCGACATCGCCGAGCAGTTCGGCTTCGAGGGCGAGATGCCGGCCCTCGGCCAGAACGCGGTCGCGATCATGAGCATGGACGACGGCGGGATGATGAACGTCCGCGCCGGTGAAGGCAGCGACTACCTCCGCATCGTCGCCAGGCCCGCCGCGCTGATGGACATGTTCGGCCCTGCGGTCGACGGCATGCAGGCGCAGGCCCAGGCGATGGGCGGCCTCGCCCTCGGCCAGGCTGGCTTCGACTTCGAGCAGGTCGACGCGATGGTCGAAGGCCTGTTCTCGTTCCCGCGCCAGATCGCCTCGCTGACGATCGTCGTTCCGAAGGAGTACGCGCCGGGCGCCGAGATGGACGTCCACGTGTCGATGGTCCCGGCCGCCGGCACCACGTTCGCGAAGCTGGTCGACAACCTGACCCCGGTCGCGGGCGGCGTGCCGATGCCGTCTTCGGCCGACAACGCGATGATGAAGATGGCGATGAACTTCGACTACTCGAAGATCATGCCGATCATGCAGCCGATGATGTCGCTGTTATCCGGCATGGGGAGCACGACGAAGGAAGAGAAGGAAGAGGCGCTGGCGATGAGCAACGAACAGCTCGCGCTGATGACCGGCACGATGTCGATGATCATGACCGACCTCGAGAACGGCGGCGCGGTCCTGATGGGCGTGCGCGACGGCGCGAAGTTCCGCGAGATCATGCAGAAGCCCGCCTACATCGCGATGCAGAAGCGCGCGGGCGAGGCGAGCGGAATGGCCGAGACGACCATCGAGCCGGAAGCGATGGTCCACCGCGACACGCCGGTCATGAAGACGACGGTGATCTTCGACGACCCGATGATGTCGCCGACCGGTGACGGCGAGCAGGTCAGCTACTCCGCCGTCGCGGGCAACGTCCTGATCTCGACGATGATGTCGACCTCGAAGGGCGAGATCACCGGCCTGATCGACGACATCCTGGACAAGAAGATCAAGATGACCGCGCTGCCGGCGAACGCGCTGATGACGATGTCGGTCGACCTCGGCGACATCGCCGACATGATCATGATGATGTCCGGCATGCCGGGCGGTGAGTCGGAGATCCCGAGCGGCGTCTCCGCCGAGCTGACCAGGAACGGCAACGCGCTGGACTTCAAGGTCCACGTCAAGTGACGGCCTGACAGCCTGTGGCGAGGTCGGTCGAAAGGCTGCCAGCCGCTCGCTTGGCGGCCGCACAGCGGCTGCGGCCGAGCCCGTGACCCTATTGGGTCACACGCTCTGAGCGGAGCCGCCACTTGCGGCTCCGCTCAGGCTCGCGGGCCCGAGCAAGGGCCCGGCGCGTCGGCGAGCCGTCACCGGACGCACCGAATCGACGCGATGAATTCGCCCTTCCTGCTCGCCAAGATCGTCCACGGCGTCGCATTCGCGGCCGCGGGCATCGGCATGCTGCTGGGGCTCGGCCTGACGAGGATCGGCCTCGGGCTGATCGGGCTGCCCGTCGCGTTCTTCGCGACGATGTCCGCGATCCGACACGTCGGCGCGTTCATCCGCGTGCTGGCTCTGGAGCGGAAGTGGCTCGCCGACCCCGAGAACACGAACACGTCGTGGAGCGGGTCCTGGAGCCGGAGCAGCGGACCGACGAGCGACCTCCCGGACCGGATCTTCGTGCTGCTCGTCTCGGTCGCCGAGTCCGACGGTGCGGCGAACGCACGCGAGCGGGAGGCGATCCGCAACTTCGTGCTGCAGCGCTTCCCGAGGCCCGACCTCGCGGCACGCCTGATGCGCTGGGACGTGAAGCCGCTCCGCGGACAGGACCTCGACATCCTGCTGGAGGACCTGCGGCGACGGCTGACGCCCACCGACCGGCACACGGTCTTCTTCTGGACCGCGCTGGTCGCGCTGATCGACGAGAAGTTCCACCAGAGCGAGCACGAGGTGCTGCAGGCAGTCGCCCGTGGGCTCGGCGTGGCGCCGACGCACGCGCGCGTGCTCTTCCTCCAGGCGAAGGCACAGATCCTCGGGACCCGGGCGGCGGGCGGCGGCGGCGGCTGGCAGAACCGCGGCGGCTCGGCGGGCGGCGACGCCTGGGGCCCGCGCGTCGAC
>JAQCBR010000144.1 GCA_027621295.1 Planctomycetota bacterium | reverse complement strand
CGGGAAGCGCGCCCGCCGACCCCGGCGACGCGTTCGACCGCGCACTGGCCGCCCGACCGACGGTCCCCGCAGAGGCCGGCTTCCGCGCGCGGCTGGCCGCTCGCGCCGACGACTTCCTCCAGGAGGCACCGTCGATCGGGTCCACGCCGCGGCTCGGCATCTGTGCCGGCTTCCCGTGGTTCGACGAGTGGGGTCGCGACACCTTCCTGTCCCTGCCCGGCCTGACCCTCGCCCGCGGCCGCCTCGACCTCGCCACGCGCGTGCTCACCGAAGCACTGCCCTTCCTGCGAGACGGCCTGCTGCCGAACGTCTACGCGACGACTCCCGAGTCGAGCCACTACGGCTCGGTGGACGCGTCGCTGTGGTTCGCGCGCGCGGTCGACCTGTGGCGGGCGGCAGGCGGCGACCCGACCATCCACCGCGACGTCCTCGGCCCCGCGCTGCTGGACATCGCCGAGGCCTACGCGAACGGCACCGGAGCAGCGGGTGTGCTCGGGCTCTGCGGCCGTCCGGACGGACTCCTGACCGCGGGGCGCGCCGACCTCAACGCGACCTGGATGGATGCGCAGCTGCCCGAGGGGCCGGTCACGCCGCGCGACGGGATGCCCGTCGAGATCGAAGCGCTGTGGCTGTCGCTGCTCGACCAGTGCGTCGAGCTCCGTCCGGACGACGCCGTGCTCAGGAAGCGCCGGGACCGCGCGTTCGCCGCGTTCGTCGATCTGTTCTGGCTGCCGGGAGCGAGCGGCGATCCCGGGCGCCTCGCCGATCGGATCGACGCGGACGGCGTGCAGGACGTGCGGATCCGGCCGAACATGGTCCTCGCCGCGGCGCTGGCACGCAGCCCGCTGACCGGCGAACAGAAGGCCGGTGTCCTGGAAACCGCGACCCGACACCTGAGGACCGCGCGCGGGCTGCGCACACTCTCCCCGTCCGATCCCGACTACGTGCCCCGCTACGGCGGCGACCAGCGGACGCGCGACCTCGCCTACCACCAGGGCACCGTCTGGCCGTGGCTGATCGGCGCCTACGTGGAGCTCGCCCTCACCGTGCACGGGGCCGACGCGGTCGCGGACATCGCCGCGCTGCTCGAGGGCATGGAAGAAGAACTGGACCACGCAGGGCTCGGGCACGTGTCCGAGGTCTACGACGGCGACCCGCCCCATCACGCGGGTGGGACGATCGCCCAGGCTTGGAGCACTGCAGAGCTACTGCGTGCGCTGGAGCTCGTCGACAAGTGCCGGGAGGCAGCTGGATGACCGACGTCGTGTTCTGGTTCGAGGCCCACCAGCCGTTCCGCCTCCGCCACGCGAGCCGCGACGAGCATGCGAGCGCCGAGCATCCGTTCGACGACGCAGGCAACCGCTTCATCCTCGAGCGCGTCGCCGAGCGCTGCTACCGGCCGATGAACCGGCTCCTCCTCGATCTCATCGAGATCCACGAGGGCCGGTTCCGATGCTCGTTCTCGCTGACCGGCACGCTGATCGAACAGCTCCGGGAATGGGAGCCGAAGACGCTGGACCTCTTCGTCGACCTCGCGAAGACCGGCTGCGTCGAGTTCGTCTGCGAGACCTCCCACCACACGCTGGCCGCGCTGACCGATCCGGCCGAGTTCGCCGCACAGGTGAGTGCCCAGCGCGATCTCGTCGAGGACCTGTTCGGCACGCGCCCCACGACCTTCCGCAACACCGAGCTGATCCTCGACGAGTCGGTCGCCGCCCAGGTCGAGGCGCTCGGATTCGACGCGCTGCTCGGCGAGGGGGCCGCCCCCCTGCTCGGGGACCGCCAACCGTTCTGGCCGTACCGGCCGCGCGGCTGCGAACGGCTGAAGCTCCTGCTCCGCTGCTACCCGCTGTCGGACGACATCGGATTCCGGTTCAGCAACCCGAGCTGGCCGGAGTACCCGCTGATGGCGGACCGCTACGCGCGCTGGCTCAAGGGTCTGCCCGAGGACGCGGCGTTCGTCGGTCTGTTCATGGACTACGAGACCTTCGGCGAGCACCAGTGGATCGACACCGGCATCTTCGACTTCATGCGCCGCCTCCCGCAGGAAGCGCTTCTCGGCGACCGCGTCCGCTTCGCGACGCCGAGCCAGGTCGCGGAGGCCCACCCCGCCCGGGAGGAGCTCCCGATCCCACGTCCGATCTCCTGGGCCGACGAGGAGCGTGATCTGAGCGCCTGGCTGGCGAATCCGATGCAGCGGGACGCGCACGACGCGCTCTACGCGCTGCTGCCCTCGGCGCTCGCCGCAGCCGAGCGCGGCGACCCCGGACCGATGGCCATCTGGCGCCGCCTGTCGACGTCCGACCACGTCTACTACATGGCCACGAAGCGGGCGTCGGACGGAGACGTGCACGACTACTTCAGTCCGTATCCACGGCCGCACGATGCCTACATGAACTTCATGAACGCCCTGGAAGCCCTGCGCGCCCGCCTCGAGCGGCCCCGAGTGGAACCGACCACACCCGCCGGAAGCCCGGCGCAGCCGAGGAGCACCTCTTCCCGGAAGCCCGGCGGTCGCCGCGGCGGGAGGCGTCGCCGTTGAAGGACCAGGATCGAGGCACCGAGAACCTCCCGACCGTCTTCGAGGTCAGCTGGGAGGTCTGCAACAAGGTCGGCGGCATCCACACCGTGCTGTCGAGCAAGGCCCAGACCGCCGTCGAACGCCTCGGGGACGCCCGCTACTGGACCGTGGGCCCGTGGCTCTTGTCGGACACGGACCGCAACCTGCCGTTCGAGGACGACCCGGGCTACGCGGACTTCGTCGAGGCGTGCCGCGGCATGGGTCTGCCGGTCCGCGTCGGGCGATGGACGATCGCCGGTCGTCCGCGCTGCATCCTGATCGAGTTCTCGAGCCTGTACGACCGCAAGGACGACGTGCTCGCGCAGCTCTGGGAAGACTACGAGGTCGACTCGATCGCCGGCGCCTGGGACTACGTCGAGCCGGTCCTCTTCGGCCACGCGGTCGGGATGGTGCTCGAGGAGTTCTGGGACCGCTACCTCGCACCCCACCACGGGCGTGCGATCGTCCACGCGCACGAGTGGATGACCGGCTCGGCGCTACTGCACGCGAAGCGCAACGTGCCGGCGCTCGGGACGGTGTTCACGACGCACGCGACTGCGCTCGGACGGACGCTCTCGTCCCTCGGACAATCGCCCGAGACCGGGCTGGGAGACCAGGGCCCCGAGGAACTCGCGCGCGCGCACGGGATGCGCGCGAAGCACTCGATCGAGTCGGTGTCCGCGCGTCAGGCAGACGTGTTCACCACCGTCAGCCAGGTCACGGCCAAGGAGGCCGAACTCCTCCTCGGGCGCCCCGCCGCGCCGATCACCCCGAACGGCATCGACATCGACGTCGTCGACGGACTGGCGACCCACGGCGGCGAGTCCAGCGCCGTCCGCGCACGGCTCGCGTCGTTCGCGGCGAAGTTCTTCGGCGTCGAAGACGTCGACGACGCCGCCTTCGTCGCCATCTCCGGCCGCTACGAGTTCCACAACAAGGGCCTCGACCTGTTCCTCGACGCCCTGGCCCAGCTCGACCGCGAACCGGGCCGCCCGGTGATCGCGTGGATCCTGGTGCCGGCCGGCAACTCCGGGCTCCGGTCCGAGGTCCGGGAGCGCCTCACGGTCGGCGCGCCCTCCGCGGGGCCCGTCGGGATCGCGACCCACCACCTGTTCGACGAGGAACACGATCCGGTGCGCCGGCGCTGCGCCGAGCTGGGTCTGGACAATGGCCCCACTTCACGGGTCCGCGTGATCCACGTGCCCGTCTACCTGGCACCGGGCGACGGTTTCCTCGACGCGTCCTACGAGGCCGTCCTGGCCGCGATGGACCTCGGCGTGTTCCCGAGCTTCTACGAACCCTGGGGCTACACGCCCCAGGAGGCGCTGGCACTCGGCGTGCCGACGATCACCAGCGACTACGCAGGCTTCGGGCGCTTCGCCGAGAGCGAGTCGCTCGGCCCCGAGGACGGAGTCACCGTCCTCCACCGGGTCGGGCGCCACTACGACGACGCGGTGCGGAGTCTCCACGACGAGCTCGGCGGATTCTTCGAGGCGACGCCTGCGGCGGTGGCGACCCTGCGCGACCGCGCCCGCGCCGCTGCGCGCCGCACCGACTGGTCCGACCTGTTCCGCCACTACGAGACCGCCTACTCCGCGGCTGCAGCCGCGATCGAGAATCGCATGAGCCAGGGCACCGCCCAGACCCGCAAGCCTCGTCGCCAGGTCGTCACGAACCCGGTCTCGGCGAGACGCCCCCGCCTCCAGTACTTCGACGTGTCGGCGGTCCTGCCCGAGCCGCTCCGACCGCTCGAACGCATCGCGCGCAACCTCTGGTGGTGCTGGGACCATGACGCGCCCCAGCTGTTCCGGGAGATCTCACCGGTCGCCTGGGACCAGCACCGTCACAACCCGCTGCGCTTCCTGCGCCACGCGTTCCCGGACGACCTCCGCGCGAAGTCCGCGGACGCGGCGTTCTGCGCCCGCGTCGCCGCGGCCGAGAAGCGCTTCGACGCCTACCTGGCCGCGCGCCGGGACTCGCTGCCCGTCGGCGATGGTGACGGCGCGATCTGCCGGCAGCGGCCGGTGGCCTACTTCTGCGCGGAGTTCGGATTCCACGAGTCGCTGCCCATCTACAGCGGCGGCCTGGGCATCCTCGCCGGGGACCACCTGAAGTCGGCGAGTGACCTCGACATCCCGCTGATCGGCGTCGGATTGTTCTACCGCTACGGCTACATGGGCCAGGCGCTGACGCCGGACGGGACACAGGTCGCCCTCGACCGTGAGAACGATCTCCTGGACCTCCCGCTGGAGATGCTGCGCGGAGCCCACGGCGAGCCGCTCGAGGTTCGCGTGCCGATGCCCGGTCGCGACGTCGCGCTCCGCGCATACCGCTGCCGCGTCGGTCGCGTCGACCTCTACCTGCTCGACGCGAACACGCCGTCCAACCGGGAAGAGGACCGCGAGATCACCCGCAACCTCTACGGCGGTGACCACGAGACCCGAATCCGCCAGCTGATCGCGCTCGGCCGCGGGGGCGTGCGCCTGCTGGAGGAGCTCGGCATCGAACCGAGCGCGTGGCACATGAACGAGGGTCACGCAGCGTTCCTGACGCTGGAACGCCTCGGGCGACTGGTGCGCCGTCAGGGTCAGACGTTCGAGACCGCCCGCGAGGCGATCCGCGCGACCACGGCGTTCACCACACACACGCCGGTCCCCGCCGGACACGACCGATTCAGCGAGGATCTGATGCGTCGCTACTTCAGCGACGTGCCGGACTCGGCGGGCGTGCCCTGGGAGCGATTCCTGCGCTTCGGCCGCGCGGACGAGAGCGCGACGGACTTCAACATGTCCTACCTCGCGCTGACGTTCTCGTCGTACTGCAACGGCGTCAGCAAGCTGCACGGGATCGCGTCGCGCGAGCTGCTCCACCCCTACTGGCCGAACCTCCTCCGGGAGGAGGTTCCGGTCGATGCGGTCACCAACGGGATCCACCTGCCGACCTGGACCCACCCGAAGATCGCCGCGCTGATGGGCCGCACCGACGGGCCGGTCCGCGGCGCCGACTTCCGGGATCGGGCCGCGTCGATCGAACCAACCGCGCTCTGGAGGACCCACTGCGAGCTGAAGTCCGAGCTCCGCGCGCGCGTCGCGCAGCGGATGGAGCGGGCCTTCGTCGCGCGCAACGACAGCCCGGCACTGCTGTCGCGCATTCTGGACGGCCTCGACGAGGACGCGCTCTGGATCGGGTTCGCGCGCCGCTTCGCGCCCTACAAGCGCGCCCAGCTCCTCTACAAGGACCCGGCGCGACTCGCGCGCATCCTCGAGTCGACCGACCGTCCGGTCCGCATCCTGGTTGCCGGCAAGGCGCACCCGCGCGACCAGCACGGCCAGGACATCCTGCGTAGCATCGCATCGCTGGCCCGCGGCGCAGACCTGTCGGGACGCGTGATCTTCGTCGAGGACTACGACATCGATCTCGCCCGCTCCCTGGTCCAGGGCGTCGACGTCTGGCTGAACACGCCGACGCGCATGCTCGAGGCCAGCGGCACGTCCGGGATGAAGGTCGCGGCGAACGGCGGCCTGAACCTGTCGATCGCCGACGGCTGGTGGCCCGAGGGCGCGGACGGCAGGAACGGCTGGACGATCGGTTCGCTGAAGAAGGTCTACCAGGAGCAGGAACTCCAGGACCAGCTCGACGCCGAGACGCTGTACCAGCTCCTCGAAGAAGAGGTGGTCCCGTGCTTCTACGACCGCGACGCCGACGGCGTGCCGCGCGACTGGGTCGCACGCATGATCCACTGTCTCGAGACCTTGCCCGCGGTCTTCGACACCGATCGCATGGTCGGTGAGTACCGCGACAAGGCGTACGTCGAACTTGCCGCTGGCTGCTTCGCCAACATCACCGACCGTGACCGCGCTCGCCGCATCGCGGACGAGGCCCAACGCATTCGGCGCGGGTTCGACGCGATCCAGATCCTGGAGGTCCGCCACACGGACATCGGTTCGGTCCGCGTCGGCGACCTGTTCGAGTCTTCGATCCGCATCGATCTCGGACCGCTCGCGGCCGAGGACGTCGAGGTCGAAGTGGTGATCGGCAGCGCGCAGTCGGACGGCGAGCTGGTCCGCACCGAAGTGATCGCACTCGTCCCCGGCGAGGCCCAGGAAGACGGAGCGTGGACGTTCTCCGGGGAGCACACGATCGCACGCTCCGGACGGTTCGGAGTGGGGATCCGCATCCGCCCGCGGCGTGGCAGCGCGTCGCCGAGCGCGCTCCGGGACCTGGTGCTCTGGGCGTGACGCCCGGAACGACCGCGTCACGCTGACCCGGGTGCGCGCGCCTCTGCGAGGACCCGGGGCGCGCGGGACCGCGTCGGCTCAGTCCGGCTTGCCGACCGTCAGCCCCAGGAAGGCCAGTCGGTCGGCCGCCTCCTCGATGCGGAGCTTCGTCGGCTTGCCGGCCCCGTGACCGGCCTTCCTGGTCACGCGGAGCAGGACCGGCGCGTCGCCGGCCTGCGCAGCCTGGAGACGGGCTGCGAACTTGTAGGAGTGGCCGGGCAGCACGCGGTCGTCGTGGTCGCCGGTCATCACCAGCGTCGGCGGATAGGAGGCCCCGTCCGCGACGTTGTGCAGCGGCGAGTACGCACGGAGCACGGGGAACATCGCAGGGTCATCGCTGCGGCCGTATTCGGGGGCCCAGGCCCAACCGATCGTGAACTCGTGGTAGCGGAGCATGTCGAGCACGCCCACTTCCGGGATCGCCGCCCCGAACAGCTCCGGATGCTGGACGAGGCAGGCACCGACGAGGAGACCGCCGTTGCTGCCCCCGTTGATCGCGAGGCGCTCCGGACGCGTGTAGTCGTTGCGGATCAGGTAGCGCGCGCAGCTCACGAAGTCGTCGAAGACGTTCTGCTTGCGCTCGAGCATCCCGGCCTCGTGCCAATCCTGGCCGTACTCGCCGCCGCCCCGCAGCGTGGCCTGGGCGTAGACGCCGCCCTCCTCGCAGAACACGAGCGTCTGCACGGAGAAGCGCGGAGTCAGCGACACGTCGAACCCGCCGTATCCGTAGAGCAGGGTCGGGTTGTTCCCGTCGAGCTTGAGATCGCGTCGGTGCACCAGGAACAGCTTCAGCGGCGTCCCGTCCTGTCCCTGCAGCGCGACCTGGCGGACGACGAACGCATCGGGATCGAAGGGAAGGGACGGAGAGCGAACCTCTTCGAGCGTCCCACTGTCCATGTCGAACGAGTAGACGGAGCCCGGTCGCGTGAAGCTCGAGAACAGCACGTGGATCGTCCGATCCTGACGTCGACCCGAGAGCTGCGCCACCGCGCCGACTCCGGGGAGCGAGACGACGCCGATCGGCGCCCCGTCCAACGCGAACCGGTGGATTTCGTCGTGGGCGTCGACCAGGTAGCGGGCGACCAGCTCGCCGCCGAGGATCGAGGCGCCCTGCAGCTTGTCCTCGGACTCGGCGACGACCTCACGCCGGGCCGACGGATCCGCGAGATCGACCGCGAGGATCCGTCCGTTCGGCGCGTCGACGTCGGTGACGAACAGCGCCTCGTCGCCCACGACCTCGATGAAGTCGTAGGCCCCGTCGAAGTCGAACAGGAGCGGCCGGACCGCGAACGACGGGTCCGCCAGGTCGATCACCGCGACGCGGTTCCGGGTGTCGGTTCCCTCCCAGACGCTGACGATCGCGTGGCGACCGTCGTCGGTGACGGTCGGCGCGAAGCCCCAGCTCGGATGGTCCGGACGCTCGTAGACGACCATGTCGTCCGACTGCGGAGAACCGATGCGGTGGTAGCAGAGCCGCGCGCCGACGGTGGCGGCCTCGTAGACCTCCCCCTGCTTCGGCGCCGGATACGACTGGTAGAAGAAGCCCGCGCCGTCGTGGGTCCACGAAGCCCCGGAGAACTTCGACCACTCCAGGCGATCGTCGAGGATCCCACCGGTCGCGACGTCGAGCACCTGCCAGGTCACCCAGTCGCTGCCGGCGTCGGACGTCGAGAACGCCATCCGGGACCCGTCCTCGCTGAACGACGTCGCGCCCAGCGCTGTCGTGCCATCCTCGGACAGCGTGTTCGGGTCGAGCAGCACGCGGCCGTCCACCCACGGTGCGGAGCCGACGTAGAGGACCGCCTGGTTCTGCAGGCCATCGTTCTTGGACCACACCCAGTGCGGACCGTGGCGCGACGGGGCACCGAAGCGTTCGAAGTTCCAGAGCTCGGTCAGTCGATCGCGGATCCGGCCGCGCTCGGCGGACCCGGACAAGAAGGACTCCGTGTATGCGTTCTGCCGATCCGCCCAGCTCAGCACCTCCTCGCTGTCCTGGTCTTCGAGCCACCGGTAGCGGTCGACGATCGGCGTGTCGCCGTACATGTCGACGGTCAGCGAGGAGCGGGTCTCGGGCGGGGCGAGGCGTGGCGGCATCGGGGACGGCGGAATGGCGCACGCGACGACGAGCAGGCCGGCGGCTGCGAGAGCGGGAACGGTGGTGTTTCGCATGGGCGATCGGGGAGCAGGTCCGTTCCGCGACCATACCGACCGGGTCCGACGCGCCGAACCGCGGGATCGACACAGCCTCAGCGGACCGACCAGACCGTCCCGGAATTCCCGGTCAGGGCCTTCAGTCGGGCTTGCAAGGGGGACGATCCCTGGTAGTGTCTCCGGCCCGGAACCGCGGTCCGACCCCCTTTTCGGAGGGAGAACCGGATCGAGGCGATCCCCGATAGCTCAGTTGGTAGAGCGGGTGACTGTTAATCACTAGGTCACAGGTTCGAGTCCTGTTCGGGGAGCCACTCGCCGCACCGGAGACCGTTCAGGTGCGATCCACGCGTGTTTCGCAGCTCTTCGGTCCTCGCGACCGCGGGGCTGTTTGTTTTGTCCAACGTGCGTGGGATCGAAGCACGGAGTCCCACGCCCGCCCTGTGTGGCGCGTCGACGCGACCACACGACACCGTGCCGAGACTGACTGATGAGCAAGAGACTTTTCGTGGGCAACCTCTCCTGGGACACCCAGGAGGACGACCTGATCGCGGCGTTCGAGAAGGACGGCCGCCAAGTGACGAGCGCCCGCATCATGACCGACCGGGACACGGGTCGGTCCCGAGGCTTCGCCTTCGTCGAGATGGCGACTGATGAAGACGCCCAGGCCGCAATCCAGGCCATGGACGGCGTCGAAGTGGACGGCCGCGCGATCCGCGTGAACGAGGCCGAAGAGCGCAAGCCGCGCGCCGGTGGCGGTGGCGGTGGGTTCGGCGGCGGCG
>JAQCBR010000015.1 GCA_027621295.1 Planctomycetota bacterium | reverse complement strand
CTCCGCCGCGGTTCCGCCGCTGACCGGCCGCGGCGTCTGGACTCACTCCTCGACCCCGAACGCCGTCCAATACGCGTCCGCTCCCTCTGCGCGGAGCGAGCCCTCGTCGCGGAACCCGTACAGCGCAGCGATCGTGCGTGTGCCCGCAGCGCGCCCAGCGCGCAGGTCCTGCAACCCATCGCCGACCATCCACGCGTCCCCGGGGCTCACATCGAGGATCCGGAGCGCCTCGCGCAGCGGCGCCGGATCCGGCTTGCGTGCGGGCGTCGTGTCGCCGCCGACGACGGCCCCGAAGAAGCGATCGACGCCGAGGTGTTCGAGGATGCGTCGCGCGAAGCCCTCAGGCTTGTTGGTCACGACCGCGAGCTTCCGGCCGGCGTGTCGCCAGGCTTCGAGGCATGCGCCGACGCCCGGATACAGCTCCACCGTCGCCGTGCACTGCTCGCGGTGGTGCTCGTCGTAGATCGGCCAAGCCGCGGCCACGTCGACCGGCTCGCCCAGCTCGGCCAGCGCGCGGCGCAGGAGGAGCGCCGCGCCGTCGCCGATCATGCCGCGGACCGCGTCGTGCGACAGAGGACCGAGGCCGTACGCGGCGCGGACGTGGTTCGCGCTCGCCGCGATGTCCGCCAGCGAGTCGACCAGCGTGCCGTCGAGGTCGAGCAGCAGGGGAGGAAGGGTCATGGGAGACCGGTATAGTCCAACCCTCCGCCATGCGAAGAAGCACTGCCTCCCTCTCGTCCACAGCGGCCCTCCTCGTCCTCGCCTCGCTCGCGGGCTGCACGACGCCACGCTCCTGGGCGATGGTCGTCGTCGACCGACCGTTCGGCGAGATCTGGGACGGTTTCGTCGAGATCGCCGAACGCCAGGGCTACGCCGCCGATCTCCAGGAGACGGACCGTGGGCTGCGCAAGTACACGTCGCGCTGGCGCGAGGCGCCGGCGCCTTTCGGGATGGGGTCCCGTTCACGTCTCGTCGCGCGCTTCGAGCGCCCGGAGCCGGGGCCCGATGGCGAGGTTCTCGAAGGCTGGATGCTCGAGTTCCACGTCCAGCGCCAGGTGGTGAAGAACATGTCGCCCGGATTCGAGCCGAAGGAGCGTGACTGGTCGGACTCCGGCCAGGATCGGACGCGCGAGGACGTGCTCTACGGCCAGATCCGACTCCGGTTCGGGCACGAGCTGGGCGTGTCGCCGACCTACCGACAGTCGAAGTGACGTCGGCCGTCGGCGGCTCGACGGGAGGGAGGATTCGTCGCGCGGTTCGAGGCGGCTGACGGGGGGCTTGTCGCGGCGGAACTCCCGCTGACGCCGCGCGGTCCGGAGGTCCGGGCAGACCGTATGCGCGACAGGGCCCGGGATTTGCGTTCTGCTGCTTTCCTGTCGTGGCCCCGGATTCCGATCACCTTTCCGTGAACCTCGTGAGTGGGATCGAGCAGCACTTCTCCGCGCAGGCGACGCCGCGCGGCTTCGTCCACCACGCGCTCCGAGTCGGCTCTCTGCCGGGGCGCGCGTGGCGGCACGCGGTGCTGTTCCGGCACTTCTTCAGCCGCGAACTGGAGGGCAGGTTCCAGGGCACCGTGCTCGGGCCGGCTTGGGTGCTGGTCCACCCGGTGTTCCTGTTCCTCGTCTACTTCGCGGTGTTCGGGTTCGGGCTCCGCGACACGATGGGGCACCAGGACCTGAGTCTGTTCGCTGTCTACCTGTTCTCCGGGATCGTCTGCTTCCACGGACTCACGGCCGGGACCACGCAGGCGATGAACGCGATCGTCGGCAACTCGAACCTGGTCAAGAAGGTCGCGTTCCCGTGCGAGCTCCTGCCGATCGTCTCGCCGGCGGTGGAAACGCTGGTGCTGATGATCGGGCTCGGCGTGGCCCTCGTGGCCGGTTGGCTGTCGGGCGTCGCGACACCGGGACTCTCGCTGCTCGCGCTGCCGGTGTTCGCGCTGGCGCTCCTCGCGATCGGGACCGGCCTCGGGCTGCTGCTCGCGAACCTGCACGTGTTCGTGCGCGACGTCCGGCAGCTCTACGGAGTCCTGACGACCCCTTGGCTGTTCCTGTCGCCGAACTTCTGGATGCCGAACCAGCTGTTCGGCCCGGACGGGGGCTCCGCGATGGAGACCGCCTGCATGGCCGTCAATCCGGCCTACTGCATGCTGCTCGCCGCGCGGCAGATCCTCGGGCTGGACTCCAGCGTGCTCGGTATCCACACGTCGCTCGCCGTGAACCTCGGCGTCGCGCTCGCCTGGGGCGTCGGGCTGATGGTCGTCGGCTACGGCACGTTCATGGCCAACAAACACAAGTACGCGGATCTGGTCTGAGATGACGAACCCCTTCGCGATCCGCGTCGACGACGTCCACAAGATCTACCGGGTCTACGGCAGGCCCGTGGACCGGCTGCGTGAGCGCATGCCGTGGAACCGCGGCAAGCGGTTCCATCGCCAGGTCCACGCGCTCAAGGGCATCTCGATGGACGTTGCGCCCGGCCAGTGTGTCGGGCTCGTCGGCGGCAACGGTGCCGGCAAGTCGACGCTCCTGAAGATCCTGACCGGGACCACGTTCCCGACGCACGGCAGCTACTCGATCCGCGGAGAGGTCGCAGCGCTCCTCGAGCTGGGCGCGGGCTTCAACATGGCCTCGACCGGGCGCGCGAACATCTTCATGAACGCCGCGCTGATGGGCCGCTCGCGCGAGGAGACGCAGGAGAAGTTCCAGCAGATCCTCGACTTCTCGGAGCTGCACAAGTTCATCGACCAGCCGCTCCGCACCTACTCGTCGGGCATGGTCGCGCGGCTCGGGTTCAGCGTCGCCGTGGCGCGCGATCCCGACATCCTGATCATCGACGAGATCCTGTCGGTCGGCGACATGCACTTCCGGCGCAAGTGCGTCGACAAGATCATGTCGTTCAAGGAGCAGGGCAAGACGATGTTCTTCTGCTCGCACTCGCTCTACGACGTGCGCCAGATCTGTGAGCGCGCGATCTGGCTGCGCGAAGGTGCGGTGCAGATGTTCGACGACGCGGTCGCGGTGACGAACGAATACGCGACCTACGAGAACCAGATCATCGAGCAGCAGGACAAGGCGGCGCAGAGCCTCGCGATCGCCGAGGCGGAACCGATCGTCGCTCCGGACGCCGAGGCGCACGCACGCGTGGTCTCCGCCGAGCTGGTCGACCCGGAGACCGGGCAGCCCCGCAACCGGTTCCGGCCCGGGGACGCGCTCGCCGTCCGGGTCCACATCCGCAACGGCCGGGAATACGAGCCGCTCGCCGTCGCGGTCGGCTTCACGCGGAAGGACGGGATGCTGTGCTTCGCGCCGACCACCGAGATGGACAAGGTCCCGCTCGACTTCCAGGAAGGCGTGGTCACGTTGACGATCCCGGACAACCGGCTGCTGTCGGGTGAGTTCGTCGTGCCGATCTGGCTCCTCGACGCGCGCGGCGTGCACCGCTTCCACGAGACGACGTGCTCGCAGAACCTCGTCGTCCAGAATCGGACCAAGGAGCTCGGCATGTACTACACCGAGCGGGACTGGAAGGTGGAGGTGCTCGAGCCAGCGCCCGGGGAGGGCCAGCGGACTTGACGGCGCCCGAGCTGTCGCTGCTGATCGTCAACTACAACTCCTGGCGTCTCTGCGTCGACGCCGCGCGGTCCTTCCGTGCCCACGCGCCGACGCGGCCGGACGGCTCGCCGCTGCCCTACGAAGTCGTCGTCGTCGACAACGCGTCTCCGCAGCGCGACGAGGAGGCTGAACGTGAGCTCGACGCGCTGTGCGCGGAGACCGGCGGACGCCTGATCCGTCACCCCGAGAACGGTGGCTACAGCAAGGGCATGAACCTCGCGTTCGCGCACGCGCGCGGCCGCTACCTGCTCGTCAGCAACCCCGACATCCAGTACCTGCCCAACACCGTCGATCCGCTCGTGCGCGCGCTGGAGCGGGATGGTTCGATCGGCGCCGCAGCGCCACGCGGCTACTGGGATCCCGCGCTGCAGGGCATCCTGCCGCCGAACATCCTGCCGACGATGGGGGACCTGTTCCGGCTGACGCGCGCGGCGCTGTCGCCGGGGGCCGTGCAGAGCTACGCGCGCCGGCGGACCCGCGAGGCGCTGCCGATCTGGATGGCCGAGGTCGACATCGACCTGCCGATGCTGTCCGGCTGCTGCTTCCTGATGGAGCGCAGCTTCGTCGAGCGCATCGGGTTCTTCGACGAACGCTTCCCGCTCTACTACGAGGACACGGACCTGTCCGTGCGGATCGTGCGCGCGGGCCGGAGGATCGTCCAGGTGGGCGGGAGCGACGTGGTGCACCTCTTCGATCGTTCCGGACAGACCGATCCGGGGCTCAAGATGGAGCGCTACTGGAAGAGCCGACGCCTCTACTACCGGAAGTGGTACGGCCGGTTAGGCGCGCTCGCCTACGACGTGTGCCGGCGTATCCAGGACAGCCGGCTGGGTCGGGCGCGCTCCGCGATCCTCCCGCACCGGACGTACACCGACCTGGGTGCGGGTCACGGCAAGCCCGTTCTCCGCTTCGATCGTTCCTACCCGTCGCTGCTGGTCGAGTTCTGTCTCGACCCGAAGTTCTTCCTAGCCGGCGCGGTGCTGACATCGGGCGACTCGTGGACGCCGTGCGACGCGATGTACCGCGGCTTCGGGCCGACCACCTACTGGTTCCGCGTCGTCGACGCGACCGATCCACGCCAGCGGGTGCTCGGCGTCTACCGCTACCAGCAGCTCCACCCCGCCGTCGCGATGCCTCAGTCGGAGGAGGCGGACCGCGAGGGGCAGGCGCGGCTCAAGCGCTTCCAGGAGACCGGGCGATGGGCGTGAGCGCGGCAGACGCCGAGCGACCGGTGCTCTCGGTCGTCGTGCTGTCCTGGAACACGAAGGAGCTGACGCTCGCGTGTCTCCGGGCGCTCCACGCGGAGACTCCGAAGCACGCGCGCGAGATCGTCGTCGTCGACAACGCGAGCCCGGACGGCTCCGCCGACGCGATCGCCGCCGAGTTCCCCGGCGTGATCCTGGCCCGCAACGCCGAGAACGTCGGCTACAGCGGCGGCAACAACCAGGGGGCCCGCCTCGCCACCGGGCGGTTCCTCTGCCTGCTGAACTCCGACACCGAAGTTGCCGCGGGCGCTCTGGACCAGCTCGTCGACTGGCTCGTCGAGCATCCGGAGTACGGGATGGCGGCGCCTCGCCTCGTGAACCCCGACGGATCGGTCCAGCGTGCGTGCATGGCGTTCCCGGGGCCCTTCACCGCGCTGTGCTACGACACGTGGCTCGGCCGCTTCCCGCCCGGCAAGTGGGTGGACGACCGCTACTACATGCGCGGCTTCGACCACCTCCACAGCCGGGACGTCGACCAGCCGCCGGGCGCTTGCTGCGTGATCGACCGGCAGGAGTACCTCGACGGCGGCGGGCTCGACGAGGAGCTCTGGCTGTTCTTCAACGACGTCGACATCTGTCGGCGGCTCTGGAAGCGCGGACGGAAGATCCGCTACGTGGCCGAAGCCGAGGTGATGCACCACTGCGGAGCCTCGACGAAGGGCTTCCAGGACTTCGTCGTGATCTGGCACCGGAACCGACTCTCGTACTACCGCAAGCACTACGGCCCCTGGATCCGTCCATGGATGCAGGTCGCCGTGCGGATGCGCGCCGCCGAGGAGTGGTGGCGTGCCGGGCGACGCAACGCGGACCCGGCTGCGCGCCGCGCCGAGCGGGCGTTCCTCAAGCAGGCGGTCCAGCAGATCTTCGCGCCGGGAGGGTCGGGCCGATGAAGGTCGCCCTCTGTGCGCCGAACTTCCCGCCCGAGTTCCTGGGTGGCACCGAGCGAGTGGTCCTGGCACTGGCGCGTGCTCTCCGGGACGCGGGAGACGAAGTGCTGATCGTGGCCGGCTCGGACCGGCCGCACGCTGGGCACGACGTCGTCCACGAGGACTTCGACGGGTTTGCCGTGCGGCGACTGCCCCGGCTGCCGGAGGAGGAGTACGGCCTCGACGTGACACGGCCGCGCGTCGCCGCGCGTTTCGCCGACGTGCTCCTCGCCGAGCGCGTCGACGTGGTCCACGTGCATCACTGGGCGGTGCTGTCGAGCGGCCTGCTGCGTGCCGCGCGGGACATCGGCATTCCCGGCGTGGCGACGCTCCACGACATGTGGACGAACTGTCCGCGGTTCTTCCGCAGGCCCCCGGCCGGGCACTCCTGTCCGGCCAGCACCGAGCGCGGGCCGTGCACGGCGTGCGTGCGAGCCGCGCTGTCGCACCTCGATGCGGACACGGTCCGCAACGGAATCCGCGGTCGCGACGCGGATCTCCGCGCTGAGCTCGCGGCGGCATCTGCCGTCACGGCCCCGAGCGCTGCGTGCGCCCGGCTCATCGCCGCGCACACCGGCTTCGATTCCGCGCTCGAGATCGTTCCGCACGGGCTGCTCGAGGAAGTCACCGAAGTCCGGACGCGGGCGCTCGACCCTGGCTGCGTCCGGGTCGGGACCTTCGGCAACCTGGTCGAGGAGAAGGGCGTGATGCTCCTCGTCTACGCGATGCGCGGGATCGAGGCTGCGGAGCTGCACCTGCACGGGCCGTTCCTGGATTCCGCTTTCGCGGCGCTGGTCGCGGAGCGCGCCCGGGAGTTCGGGGTCCAGCTCGTCGAGCACGGCCCGTACGGTCCGGACGATCCGCACCCGGCGCTCGAACTCGACCTCGCGGTCTTCCCGAGCCTCTGCGAAGAGACCTACGGACTCGTCGTCGAGGAGGCGTTGGCCCGCGGTGTCCCGGTGGTCGTGTCCGACCGCGGCGCGCTCGCCGAGCGCATCGGGAACGGGGGCATCGCGGTGGCGGTCGACGAGCTCGGGCCGCTCGAAGCCGCGCTCCACGATCTCTGCCGCTTCCCGCAGAAGATCGAGGAGCTGCGGCGCGGCATCCCCGATCGGTTCGCGACGATCGCCGACGCGGCGATGCGCTACCGCGGCCTGTACGAGAACGCGCGCGCGACGGCGCTGCCGCCGCCCCGGGATCATCTGTTCCCGCCGCTCCTGCCGAAGGAGCCGATCGAGGCACCGGTGCTCGTGCTCGCTGCACACCCGGACGACGAGGTGATCGCGGCCGGCGGGATGATCGCATGGCACCGCGCGCGCGGGGACCGGGTCGTCGTCGTCCACGTGACGGACGGGGCGCTGGGTGATCCGGACGCCCGCTTCGGCGACATCGCCTCAGTGCGGCGCTCCGAGGGGCGAGAAGCCCTCGGGCGGCTCGGCGTCGACGAGGTGCGGACGCTCGGCTACCCGGACGGAGGTCTCCCGGACGCGCTGTCGCGGCTCGTGCCCGAACTCCGCGCGCTGTTCGAGGAGCTGCGTCCGCGGACGCTGTACTCGTTCTTCTTCACCGAAGCCCACCGGGATCACCGGGCGCTCGCGTGGTCGATGGCCGAGGCCTCCGACTCACTCGACCCTGGCTGCCGCTGCCTGCTGTTCGGCGTCAACCAGGTCGTCGTCGGAGCGACGATGTTCGACGTCGGTGCGTTCATGGAGCAGAAGCAGCACGCGCTGTCGGCGTTCGAGAGCCAGCTCGCCTACAGCGACTGGCGCGAGAAGATCCTGCATCGCGATCACGCGACGACGGTCAACATCGAAGATCCTGCGATCCAGCACGCCGAGATCTTCGTGGACCTCAGGCCCGCCGAACTCCGCGAGGTCCGTGATCTCGCGACGCGCCTCTACCGGCGTTTGATGAGGTCCGACGCATGACCAAGCCCAAAGTCTCGCTCGTGATCTCGGTCTGGAACCGGAAGGACGACCTCCGCGAGAACCTCGCGGCGATCCGGAAGCAGACGGTCGCGCCCGACCAGGTCGTCGTCGTCGACAACGACAGCACGGACGGGACACCCGAGATGGTGGTCGCCGAGTTCCCCGAAGTGCAGCTGATCCGGATGCCGCACTCGGCCTACGGCGCGTGCGAGACGTTCAACATCGGCTTCGCTTCGGCACACGGTGACTTCGTCGGCATCCTCGACGACGACGTCGTGCTGCCCCCCGACTTCGTCGAGCGGATGCTGGCCAAGTTCGACGAAGAGCCGGAGACCACGGCGATCCTCTCGCCGAAGGTCGTCGAGCCGGAGATGCCGGGCTGGTACTGCGACTCGCCCGCGGTGAACACCGAGCGCTACGCGTCCACGTTCCGTGGCTGTGGGAGCATGGCGCGCGGTGATGCGATCCGTCGGGCCGGCTACTACGACCAGCGGTTCTTCATCTTCGGCAACGAGCGCGACCTGACGACGCGGCTCCTGAACCTCGGCTACCGGGTCAAGATGGTCCCGTCGATCGAGGTGTTCCACAAAGCGCCGTTCGGCATGCGCCACGGCAAGCGGAGCCTCTACTACCACGTCCGCAACTTCTGGCTCTGGGCGTTCAAGTACCTGCCCTGGTCGAAGGTGCTCGCGTTCCCGCTCGTGTTCCTGCGGAAGGGCCTCGGCGGCAAGAAGCAGGGGCAGGGTGGCGAGGTGACCGACGCCGTCGGCACGATCGGCCTCTTCGACAACATCAAGGCCGTGCCGGGCGGGTACTGGATCTGTGCGAAGGCGACCCTGGCCGCGCTGTGGAACCTGCCCTACTGCCTGAGGCATCGGCAGGTCTGCACGGCCGAGGACTTCGAGCTACCGATCCAGTGAAGGGCGGCGCCGGAGCGGCGCCGCGTCAGACCACGCGCTGGTGTGCGAGAAGGCGCTGCGCGACGTCCTGCCGCGGTGCGCGTGCGCGAGGGCCGAGCGGACCGAAGCACTCGACGAGGCGGTCGGCGATGTCCAGGACGCTGACCGCGGTCGGGTGCTCGGGGTGGCTGACGACGAGCGGAGCCTGACCGAGGCGCCTCTGGGTGACGAGCGGGTCGTCGGGGATGGAGCCGAGGAACGTCAGCTCGACCCCGGTGTTCCGCGAGGCCACGTCCTGCAGCTTGTCGAACGTCGCCTCACCGTGGCCGTCCTCGGTCACGCGGTTGACGATCACCGACAGCGAGACCTCGGTTCCGACCTGCGAGAGCGTCTTGAGCACCGCGTAGGCGTCGGTGAGCGCGGCGATCTCCGGCTGGGTGACGAGGATCACGTGGTCGGCGGCACAGAGCGTCAGCACGGTCTGGGGCGACAGGCCGGCGCCGGTGTCGAGCAGCACGCAGTCATCGACGGCCGCGAGCTGCCCGAGCGCCTCGCCGAACTGCCGCATCTCGTGGTCCTGCAGCTGCGTCATCTGCCGGACGCCGGTCACGCCGGGCACGAGTCCTGGACCGTGTGCCGTCTCGATGCGGACGTCGGTGACCGGCAGTCGGCCCTGGACGACGTGCTGGAGGTGGGTGCCGGGCTTGACGCCGAGGAGCAGATGGTCGCACGCGAGACCGAAGTCGCAGTCGACCAGGGTCGTTCGGTGGCCAGCTCGGTGGAGCGCGACGGCGAGGCTCGTCGACACGAACGACTTGCCGGTGCCGCCCTTGCCGCTCGCGATCGCGAAGACCGGCGCCTCACTGCGTGCGTCTGCGGTCGGCTGGCTGTTCGTCCGGCTGGTGCCGAAGAGCCGTTCGAACAGTCCCTGGCCCCGTGGGCCGAGTCCCGAACGCCGGCTCGCGCGGTCGTCCTGCTGGGAAGACGGACGACGCGCATCTGCGCCAGCCGACGTCATGCGCTCGTAGATCGAGGCTCGCTTCATGCTGCCATCACCTCCCTGGAGGGCCCGCTCGGGCCCCGGTCGACGCGCGCAGCCCCCCCGGGGCGTTGCGCGGTCCCGGATTCGACCGCCATCGAAATCCGGGAGCGGCGCAAAGGATCGCTGCTCTTGCGTTCGATCGCAAGCTCGGTCACGAACTGCAGGTGCGACCATCCAGGGCCGATGGTCCGCGCCGCGGAGCGGGCGTCGGGCTCCGCCGCCGGTCAGCCGAACAGGGCAGGGTCCGGAAGTCCGACGCGGCTGTCTTCGATGCGGAGCGAAGGCTCCCGATCCCTCGACATCCACAGTGGTCCGTCGAGATCGACCACGTCGGCGCCCTGGGCGACGAGCAGGGCGGGTGCCATCGCGAGCGAGGTCCCGAGCATGCAGCCGACCATCAGGCCGAGTCCTCGGGCGCGAGCCGCGTCGGCGAGCGCCAGCGCCTCGGTCAGGCCGCCGGTCTTGTCGAGCTTGATGTTGACCATGCCGTAGCGGGGCGCGCAGCGGTCCAGGTCGGCCCGCGTGTGGCAGGACTCGTCCGCGCAGATCGGCACCGCCGAGCGGAAGCCCTCGAGGGCCTCGTCGGCAGCGGCCGGGAGCGGCTGTTCGATCATCGTCACGCCGAGCGCGGCGAGCGGTTCGACGACCGACGCGAGGAGCTCGGGCGTCCACGCCTCGTTCGCGTCGACGACGAGCTGGCTGTCGGGCGCTCCGCTCCGGACCGCCCGCACGCGCTCGACCACGCGGTCCGCGTCGAGCTTGATCTTGAGGACGGGCCGGTGGGCAGCGGCCTCTGCGGCTCCGCGCATCGACTCGGGCTCGGCGAGCACCACGGTCTCCACGGTCAGCGTCGGGGCCGGGCACGCGCGGCCGGCGAGCTCCCAGAACCGCAGCCCACGCTCCTTGCAGGCAAGGTCCCAGAGCGCGCAGTCGACCGCGTTGCGCGCCGCGCCCGCCGGCAGGATGTGCTGCAACTCGTCCCGGCCGTCGTCTGTGCCAGCCAGCGCCGCGATCGCTGCGCGGATCTGCGCTTCGACCGATTCGAAGGTCTCGCCGTAGTGACGGTACGGGACCGATTCGGCGTGGCCCGTGACGGAGCCCCGCGACAGGCGCAGGTAGAGGACCTCGGAGCTCGTCCGGCTGCCCCTGGAGATCGTGAACACCGAGCGGAGCGGGAAGGACTGCTGTTCGAGCGTGTCGATGCGGAGCGTCATGGGCGGTTCCCCGAACTTCAGGCGAGGATCGCGTCGGCGAGCGAGGTGACGCCGGTGCGGATCGGGTCGCAGGCAGGGAGACCGAGCTCCGCTGCGGCGGCGTCGATCGCCTGCGCAGCCTCGCGCTCGCCGAGGCGCGACGTGTTCAGAGCGACTCCGCAGACGCGCGCCTCCGGGTTGGTCAGCCGGGCCAGGCGTTCGTTCAGGTCGCGGCAAGCGGTCAGGGACGGGAGCCCGTGGTCGGTGTCGCCGCGCATCCGATCGCGGGTCGGATCGTGGCAGAGGATCATCCGGTGCGGAGCGGCCCCGTGGAGCAGCCCGAGGCTGACCCCGGCGAACGACGGATGGAACAGCGAGCCCTGCCCTTCGATCACGTCGATGTGGTCCGGATCGGCGGCCGCGGGCGCGAGCTGCTCGACGGCGCCGGACAGGAAGTCCGCGACGACCGCGTCGACCGGGACCCCGGTTCCGGCGATCAAGATGCCCGTCTGGCCGGTGGCGCGGAACGTCGCGGGGACGCCGCGCTCGCGGAGCTCGGCTTCGACCAGCAGGGCTGTGAACATCTTCCCGACCGAACAGTCGGTGCCGACCGTCAGCACTCTGCGGCCCGCGCGGGGGCGCCCGCTGCCGATCGGCAGGTCGCGGGGCGGAATGCGCACGTCGTGCAGCTCGCGACCCAGACTCGCCGCGAGTTCGGCGATGCGCGGCTGGTCGCGGAGCCGCATGTGCATGCCGCTCGCGATGTCCAGGCCCGCGCGGAGCGCGGACGCGATCGTCTCGATCCAGGCGGGCGCGAGCGCGCCGCCCGAGGCTGCGACTCCGATCACGAGGGTCCGCGCACCGAGATCCGCAGCCTCCTCGATCGTCAGTCGAGGTAGACCCGTGGTCGTCGCGCAGTCGGCGTACGCGAACTCGCCGATGCAGTCGTCCGGGCGGAAGCGTGCGATCCCGGCCGCGGTCTTCGCCTCGTTGATGTCGTGGGCGCTGGCGAGGAAGAGCAGGTAGGGACGGGCGATCATCGGCGCGGTTCCGTGCGTCGGGCTTAGCCGTCGCGCGGGGCGGTCGCCAGGGTCTGCGCGCGAATCCGGGGTTCGATTGGCGCTTGTCCGCGCGCGGTCGAGCCTTCACGATGCCACGCGCCCGCGGAGGGGCGCAGAACGGTCTGCGGCTGCCGTGCGGGAGGTCCCTGGAGGGGGGCATGAAGCTCTGCTTTCTCGAAGCACTGCCGCTCGGTGACGGCGCCGTGCGCGGCGCCGCCCTGGTTACCGACGCGCGGACACGTCCTCTCGAGTTCCGGGTGACCGAGCCCGTCGTCGCATCGGACCTGCAGCGCGTGCTCTACGGCGCGGTGCTCGACGAACACGTCCTCGGCGACCTCTGCGCGATCCCGCTGCTGGACGCGCTCCGCGAAGAGCTCGACTGCATCCTGGTCCGCGACCAGGCGCTGCTCTCCCTGCAGGCATCGCGCGCCGAGCCGCTCCTGTGGATCGGCAGGGACGAAGAGGGGCCCCGCACCGCCGACGGCAAGCCCGGCGTCGTCCTCGGCTACCACGGCGACGGTGAGGACGAGGGGATCAAGCGCGCGCGCCAGGCGCTGCGCGGCGTCGCCGAGCACTACGACCTCCTCGAGCCGTTCGCACGGATCGAACAGGCGGTCTCCCAGCTGCACCGCAACGCGCCGGCCCAGTCGGTGGGCTGACCGGTCGATCCGACCCTCGATGGACCGGAACCGCCAGCGCGCGCTTCGACGGCTGATGCGCCACGCACGCCCGGCGGTCGCCGAGGTGGCTCTCCCGGACCCATCGCGGCCCGTTCCGAGCGTCGACATCGGGCCGGTCCGGTGTGCGTCGGAGGCGTCGGTCCACGAACCCGTCGCGTTCGGAAGCGTTGCCCCGCAGATCCATGAGCCGCTCCGCCTTGCGGAGGGCGGCAAGGCCCGCGTCAGCCGGGACCTGCTCGTGCCGCTCACGTCGGCCGAGGGCGCGCTGCGCGGCAAGCAGTTCGGGACCCTTCGTCCGAAGGCCGCGGAAGCGCCGGCGGCGAACGGGGATGCCGGAAGATCGGGCAAGCACCGCAAGGCCTACAAGGAGCACCGCCTGACGAACGACGTGCTCCGCCAGACGATGACCGTCTGGGATCTGCTGCTCCCGCTGCTGCACCCGCCGCTGCCGCTCGGCACCGACGATGCCGCGTGCGATCTCCCGCACCGGCTCTACCGCTACCAGGTCGACGGGATCCAGTTCCTCAAGTCGTCGCCATCGGCGCTCCTCGCCGACGAGATGGGCACCGGGAAGACGGTGATGAGCACGGTCGCGCTGCGGCTCCTGTTCCGCGAGGCGAAGATCGCCCGTGCGCTGGTCGTCGTCCCCCTGAGCGTGCTCGGTGTCTGGGACCGACATCTCGCCGAATGGGCACCCGAACTCGGCGTGACCGTCGTCCACGGCGATGCGAAGACACGGTGGGCGGACTGGCGCTGCCCGGCGCACGTGCACATCACCACGTTCGACACGCTGCGGACCGACCTGCTCGGCGGCGTCGCGCCCGGTCGGGACGGGGAGCCGACGCTCCCCCGCGAGATCGCGCAGGGCTTCGACCTCGTGCTGCTCGACGAGGCGCAGAACATCAAGAACGCCGACAGCGGGCGCACGCAGGCGGTGCTCCAGCTCACGCCGAAGTTCCGGTGGGCGCTGTCGGGGACCCCGGTCGAGAACCGGATCGAAGACCTGGTCTCCCTGTTCTCGTTCGTGCGGCCGCGGCTCCTGCCTCCCGAGGGTCTGACGCCGTCGATGGCTGCCGATCTGATCGGTCCCTACGTGAAGCGCCGCACCAAGCGCGACGTGATGACCGAACTGCCGCCGAAGATCCGTCAGGACGAGTGGTTGGAGCTCGATCCGCCGCAGCGCCGCGCCTACGAAGCCGCCGAGGCCAGTGCGATCGACGAGCTCGAGGCGCTCGGCGACCAGGTCAGCCGCGTCCACGTGTTCAGCCTGATCACGAAGCTGAAGCGCATCTGCAACTTCGCGCCCGGGCAGGCCTCGAGTCCGAAGCTCCGGACCACGGTCGAGAAGGTCGAGGAGATCGCGGGCAGCGGTCAGAAGGTGCTGATCTTCACGCAGTGGGTCGCCGAAGGCGTCGACCGCATCGCCGCGGCGCTCGCGCCGTTCGGCGTGGTGACGTTCGACGCGCGCCTGTCGGCAGCCCAGCGGGAGGCCGCGGTGCTGAAGTTCCGGACCGACCCCTCGATCACCGCCTTCGTCGCCACCGTGAAGTCCGCCGGCGTCGGCCTGACGCTGACCGAGGCGAGCTACGTGATCCACTTCGACCACTGGTGGAACCCCGCCTGGATGTGGCAGGCCGAGGACCGCGCGCATCGCCGCGGCCAGGAACAGCCGGTCAACGTCTACAGCCTGTGGATGGCCGACACGATCGAGTCGCGGGTCCACGCGCTCCTCGAGAGCAAGGGGCTGCTGCACGAGGAGATCGTCGACGGGCTCTCCGAGGGGGCGGAGGCGGGGCAGATCTCGGTCCGCGAGTGGCTCGACGTCCTCGGGCTGCCGGGTCGGCGTCGCTCCGCGCGCCCCGATCCGTTCCGGATGGCGTCGGTCCAGCCGCCCGCGAGCCCGGCGGAGATGGTCCGGGACGAGGCATTGCGTAATCTCCGGGACGCGTGATCTCGGCGGTCGTCATCAACTGGAACGGCAGGGAGTACCTCGAGGGCTGCCTCGGGTCCCTGCTCGCGCAGGAGCCGCGGCCTGACGAGGTCATCCTCGTCGACAACCACAGCGGGGACGGCTCGCGGGAGTTCGCTGCCGAGCGGTTCCCCTCGGTGCGCGTCGTCGATGCAGGTGCGAACGTCGGCCCCGCTCGAGCTCGGAACCTCGGCGTGCTCTCTGCCGCCGGCGATCGAGTCCTGCTGGTCGACAACGACGTGGTCCTCCCGCCCGGGACGCTCTCGGCGCTCGTGGCGACCCTCGACGCGGACCCTCGCTGCGCGGCCGTCCAGGCGCGGAGCGTCTGCGCCGACCAGACCGACGTGCTGCATTACGACACCGCGGACCTCCACGTGCTCGGCACGCTCGTGCTGCACGGGTTCTTCGCGCCCCGCGCGGTGGTGCCGCCGCCGGTCGACCCGGTCGGCGCCGTGATCGCGCTCTGCCTCTTGGTTCGACGCGATGCGTTCGAGGACGTCGGCGGGTTCTGCGCGCGGATGTTCATCCTCTACGAGGACAACGACCTGAGCTACCGGCTCAGGATGCGCGGCCACACGTTGCGGACGGCTCCCGACACGGCTGTCCTCCACGCCGGGGGGACGGCCGGGCTGTCGTTCCGCAGTCCCGATGCCCGCTACGCGGGGCGGCGCGTGACGCTGCACACCCGGAACCGCTGGCTGCTGCTGTTGCGCTGCATGCGCTGGCGGACGCTCGTGCTCACCGCGCCGATCCAGCTGCTGTACGCGGTCGTCTACACGGCGTTCGCGGCGTCCCGGGGAGCGTTCCTGGCCGCGATGCGCGGGCATCTGGAGGCGGCGCTCGCGGTACCGTGGGCGCTCCGTGCCCGGCGCTCGATCCAGCAGCGCCGCGTGGTCGCGGACCGCGATCTCCTCGTCGCGCTGCCGATGACCGCGAACCCCGGTCTCGCCGATCGGGGGCCGAAGGCATGGATCCGGCGCGGGCTCGATCTCGTCTGCCGAGCGTGGTGGTCGCTGGTGAGGCCGCTCTGCGGATGAGGCGGGTGGCGGCATGACTGGCGACGCCGGCGCCCCGTCGCGGCTATCCTCGGCGTCCGTGTCCGAGAACACGCCACGCGTCGCCGCGATCGTGCTGAACTTCCGCCTCGCGGGCGCGACGCTCCGCGTCGTCGAGGACCTGCGCGCGTGTGGCTTCGATGCGCTCGACATCATCGTGGTCGAGAACGGCTCCGGAGACGGTTCCGCCGAGCGCATGCGCGCCGCCTGGGGTGCGGACGATCCGCGGATCGAACTGCTCGCCGTCGACGAGAACCTCGGCTACTGCGGCGGTGTGAACCTCGGGCTCGCCGAGGCGCGCCGCCGCGGCGCGGAGCACGCGCTGCTACTCAACAACGACTGCCGCGTGCCTCCGGGATTCCTGGATCCGCTGGTCGAGGCTCTCGACGCGGACAACTCGCTCGCAGCGGTCGGGCCGACCGTCATCACGCCCGACGGGCGCGCGTGGTGCGAGGGGGGCTTCGTGCGCGCGCGCCCAAACCTCGTGGTGCTGCGAGGTCAGGGGCGGCCGCCCGCGCCCGTCACACACGGTCCGGAGATCTGCGAGTTCCTGCCGGGTGCCTGCGTCCTCTACCGCCTCGCGGACCTGGCTGCGGTCGGCGACCTGGACGAGGACTACTTCATGTATTGGGAGGACGTGGACCTCGGTGCGCGGCTCCGGGCTGCCGGTCGTCGTCTCGTCTGGCTACCCTGGCAGCGTGTCGTCCACGAGCCCAGCGGCTCGTCGGGCGGGGGCAGGAGCCCACTCCGCAAGTTCATGAGCGCCGCCAACACCGTCCGCTACCTCCGCACACACGGGACGCCGCGCCTGTGGGCGGCGTTCTGGTGCTTCGACGTGCTGCTCTGGCCGCTGTCGTTCCTGTCGGGGACGCCGTGGCGGGCGGCGGCGGCGAAGATCCGGGGGCTCGCGGTCGGGTTGGGTGGCCGTCCGATCGACCGCGCCGACGTCGAGCACTACGCGAGGTCGCGCGTGTCTGGAGGTCGGACCGCATGAAGATCCTGCACGTCGTGCACCGCTTCCCGGAGCAGCCGTCGGGCGGCACGGAGCGGTACGTGGCTGCGGTGGCGGGCGCGCTGCGGGAGGCGGGCCATGACGTCCGGATCGCCTGCGGTTCGTTCGAACTCGGTGACCCGGAGGTCCCGGTGCCGACCACGAGGGCCGGCCTCCCTGTCTACGAACTGCGCCGGAACGACGTCTACTTCGAGGCGTTCGGCAAGACCTGGCATCCGCAGATCGGGGACGGGTTCCGCCGGCTGCTCGGCGAGCTCAGGCCGGACGTCGTCCACGTGCACCACTGGATCGGGCTGACAACCGACCTCGTGCGGATCGCGCGGGGCGAGGGAGTGCCCGTCGTCGCCTGCACGGCGCACGACCACTGGGCGGTCCTCGCGAATCCGGTGCGACCGATCGGGCTCGACGTGCCCGAGGCGCCGCCGCCCGCGCGCTGGATGGGGGAGACCGAGCGCAGCGAGACGTTCGCCTTCCATCGCGCCGAGTTCCTGGACGAGCTGCGCGCGGCGCACGTCCGGCTGGCTCCGTCCGCGGCCCACGCCGCCAGCCTCGCTGCGCTGGCAGAGGGTGACATGGGCGGCTTCGCGATCACGCCACCGCCGCTCCTGACCAAGCCGCCGCGTCTCCGGCCCAAGGCTGCGAGAGGTCGCCGGCTCTTGTTCTGGGGCAGCCTGTATCCGGCCAAGGGCATCGAGCTCCTGCTCGATGCGCTCGCGTCGATCGGGTCCGGCTACGAACTCCACGTCTGCGGCACGGCGCCCGACCCCGCATACGGCGAACTCCTCGCGCGGCGCGCCGCCGCGTTCCCCGTCGTGTTCCACGGGGCGTTCGACGTGCGACGCCTCGGGGAGATCGACGCCGACTTCGCGGTCATCCCAGCCGCTTCGCACGAGAGCTACGGGCTCGTGCTCGACGAGGCGCAGTGCCTCGGCCTGCCGGTGCTGGCGGCCGACGTCCCGGCATTCCGGGAGCACGCCGATCCGAACGGCTGCGCGTTCTTCGCGCCGAACGACCCCGGCTCGCTCGCCGTCCTGCTCCTCGACACCGAGCAGCTGTCCCGGCTCCGCAGCCCGGCTCCGGCCGGGCGAAGTGCGGACGACGCGGCGGCCGACCTGCTGGCCGCCTACGCGGACGCTCGCGCGGGCCGGCACGCACCTTCCGGCGAGGCCCCGGTCGTGACTGCGGACATGCGCGCTCGCTACCTGTTCCGCCAGTCGGAGCGCCGGCTCTGGTCCTCGCTCCAGCACGGGGGCCCCGAGGTGCCGCCGGAGGACTACCTGATGCCGCCTTCGGGCAGCGCCGAGAACGAAGGCGCGTGAAGGCCCTGATCGTCGGCTGCGGCGACGTCGGCACGCGGCTCGGCCTCGCGTGGGCGGCCGACGGCGTCGAGGTCCACGGCGTGCGTCGCAGTCCGGGCGAGATCCCACCGCCGATCCGCCCGGTGGTCGGCGACGCACGCCGCGCCGAGACCTACGCGGCTGTTCCCATGGACCTCGACTACGTCGTCTACGCGGCGGCTGCCGGTGCGCCCCGGGATGAGGATGCGTATCGGCGTGCCTACGTCGACGGGCCGCGTGTCCTGCTCGCGCACCTGGCTGCCCGCGGCGCCGCGCCGGCGAGCATCGTCTTCGCGTCCAGCACGGCGGTCTACGCGCAGGACGACGGTTCGACCGTGGACGAGGCCAGCGAAACGGCGCCCACCGACTTCCGCGGCCGAACCCTGCTCGAGGGCGAGCGGCTCGTGCGAGCCGCGTCGCCGCACGGACGCGTGGTCCGGCTCGGCGGCATCTACGGCCCCGGGCGCACGCAGCTGATCGACGGTGTCCGGGCTGGTCGCGTCGGTCTCTCCGAAGGGGGGGCGTCGGCGTGGACGAACCGCATCCACGCCGAGGACGCCGCGCGGCTGCTGCGATTCGTCGCCGAACTGCCGGCTGGGGCACCGCAGGTCCTCAACGGCGTCGACCGGGAGCCCGCGCCGCGGGACGAGGTCGTGCGCTGGCTCGCAGCGCGGTGCGGCGTCCGCCCGGCTGTCTGTGGAGACGCTCCGACGCGCGGCGGCAACAAGCGTTGCGTCAGTGACCTCGCCGTGTCGCTGGGGTTCTCGTTCCTCTACCCGGACTTCCGGGCGGGCTACGAGTCCCTGCTCGCCGACTCCGACTGACTCGGCGCGTCCCGCGATCCCGTTCAGGGGGCGATCGTCACCCGGAACCCGCGGGTCGCCGCGAGTCCGGACACGGCAGCGGCGTCGATGGGTACGGCCTGTGCGTAGACGGTGAGACCGGCGAGTCCGGGCGTGTTCGGCAGGGGCAGGGGCAGCGTCGCGACCCCGGCGCCAGCGACCCCGGCCGCACCCGAAGCCATCGCCTGGAACGCCCCGAGGATCCCCAGGGGATCGACCAGCAGTTCGATGCCGAAGAACGGCGTCGAACTGGCCGCGGACCCGAGGAGGAAGGCCACGGGGACGGAGCCAGCCGTGCGCGTCGCCTCCAGCGCGAACGTCGGGTTGCCGACCTGCGCGTGGCCGTTCGCGTAGTCGATCCGCGGGATCTCTCCGCCGAGTCCGGCCGTCGCGTTGCCGTACAGGTAGGGCACCCCGGCGGTCGGTTCGACGACGAAGAACCCCGACTGCATGTCCGACAGGTAGACGGCGCCCGACGGCTGGAACGGGTAGGCACCCCAGCAGCCGTTGTAGTTGTTGTTCGCGAACGACGAGGTGTCGTACTGCCCGATCGTCCGCGGGTTCGACGGGTCGCTGAAGTCGAGCGTCCAGTAGCCGTCCGCATAGCACGCGAGGTGCGCGACCCTGCCGGTCAGGAACACGTTGTGCACGGTCGCGCCGTTGGGGCTGCACCACCGCGTCAGCAGCCGGGGTGCTGCCTTGTTCGTGATGTCGTAGACCGCGAGGCAGTCGCCGCGCCTCTCCTCGGTGACGATGGCGATCGTCTCGTCCTCGTCGACCGCCACGTTGTGTGGGAACCCGCTCGGCGTCGCGGTGCGGCTGACGGTGACGGGTGCCCGCGGGTTCCGGACGTCGACGATGCCGAACGTCCCGTCGAACATCTCCGCGGCGTAGACGTAGCCGCGGTAGGGGAGGCAGTCGTGGACGTAGGGAGTGCTACGGCGGCTCAGCTGCGGCGGCGAGACCGGGTTCACGTTCAGGTCGTAGAGGACCAGTCCGCGGCCGGAGCCGCCGCTGGCGACGAGGACCCCGCTGTCCTGGTCGATGGCGATCGTGTGCGCGGTTGCGGCGAACGTGCCGACCAGCGACGGGGCTTGGGGGTTGGACAGGTCGACGACCTGGATCGCGCCGTGCTCGGAGCTGAGATACGCGTAGTTGCCGCGGACCTGGGCTTCTCGCCAGCAGTAGCCGCTGCCCGAAGGTCCGGGCCCGGGGATGAACGCGACCTCGACCGGGCTCGACGGGTTCGTGCAGTCGTAGAAGAGGGTCCCGGTCCGCGCGGTGACGATCGCGAGCTCCCGTCCCTGGATCACCGCGCCGTAGATGCCCGCGTAGTTGTTGCTCGACGCGGTGCCGCCCGGGAAGCGGTCGACGTGGGCGAGGAGCTGGACGTTCTGGCCCTGCGCGGTCAGCGCGGCGGCCGTCAGGACGGGGGCCAGGACGAGACCGCGGGCGGCCGAGGTGATGCGGTGCATGGTGGGAGAGCGAGCCGGGGCCGGCTGAGGCGGACTCAGTGTCGGCACGCTGCTGGACCCCTACAAGGGGGTCCGGTCCCGCATCCGGGCGCGCGCCCAGGCGGCCTGGCGCGGCCGGCGTTCGCCCGCGAGCTCGACGAGGCGGCGCAGCAGAGTGTCCGTCACCTTCGGGCGTTCGGCGCAGAGCGGGCTGGACACGAGGTCCGCGAGACCGGCCGCCAGGAGCTCCGGTCGATCGTCGCAGGTGTCCTCGAGCACGGCGATCGCGATGCCGACCGGCGCTTCCTCGCGATGCCGCACCACGGCGAGGGCGAGGAGGGCGGCCTCGAGCCCGGTGCCGGGACGCGGCGTCGAGAGCAGGGCATCGATCTCGCCGCGCCGCGCCCGGAGCAGCGACCCGACGACGCCGAGCTGCTTCGCAGCCTCGCTGTCGAGGTCGGCGAGGACCGTATCGAGGCCCGTGAGATGCTCGTCGAGCCTCGGGCCGAGCTGATCCGGCTCCGCCCACGGGAGCTTGGCGACGACCTTCCCGTTCGGGCCGAGGATCAGGGCCGGGCTCGGCAGGTCGCCGAACAGCGCGCGGCTCTGGTCGTCGAGGCCGTCGATCCAGAAGTCCTGCGGCAGCTCGAACTCCTCGCAGGCGCGACGCGCGAGCGCGAGGCGCTCCTCGACCGTCGCCGGCTGCGGCACGTCCCGGAACGCCATCTGCCGCGCGTGCGGCTCACGCTGGTAGACGATGACGAACTCGACGTCGTCCCGGGCAGCGAACTTCGCCTGGATCCGCCGCAGACCTGCGGCGTTGCGACGGAACGGCGGTCAAGTGTAGCTGCCCTTGACGAGGACCACCGTCGCCCCGCGGAGAAGGTGCAGGGACCGCGGCCGACCGTCCATGTCGCAGAGCAGGAGATCGGGCGCCTCGTCGCCGACGCGCGGAGCAGCGTCGATGAACGCCTTCTCGTCGTAGCCGCCCGTGTCGCGCTTCTCCATCTGCGCGGGGAGGACTGCTGCGAGAGCCGTCAGCAGGGCGAGCGGGCGGAGGGGGCTCATCGGCGGTCCTCGCTTCTCTCTGCGGCAGGCGTGCGCGGGTGCTCGCGCAGCACCCGGAAGCCGACGTCGTCGGCGTGCACGCCGGGCCGCAGCTTCATGCGGAACGAGTTCCGAAGGTACATCCCGTCCAGCACGAAGGAACCCCCGCGAAGCTCGCGGTAGGCGTCGCGCGCGGCATGGTCCAGCCCGTCGCCGGACGGGTAGACGTCGGCGGTCCATTCGAACGCGTTGCCGGTCATGTCGAACGTACCGAAGCCGTTCATCGAACCCGACACGCCGACCGCGGCGAGTCGTCCGCTCTCCTGGTTCGCCGCGTCGCGCTCGTAGACATCCCCGTACGCGTAGGTCGCGGAGCGCGGCCCGCGCGCCGCCTTCTCCCACTCGATCGCCGTCGGGAGTCTGTGCGGGACGCCCGTGCTCGCGCTGAGCCACGTGCAGTACGCGGTTGCGCCCGCGTGGCTGACGGTGACGACGGGCTCGTCGGGGCGATCCGATGTGTGGCGCCCGGAGTCGGCGTCGAGACGGATACGGCACTTCCTGCTGCCGAGGTCGATCCACCCCGGGTCGATCGACCCGCGTTGGGAGTCGAGGAAGGCCGCGAATTCGCGGTTCGTGACTTCGCGGCGACCGATCCAGAACGCGGCCACGTCCTCGACGCGTGCGGGCCGCTCGTCGGGCTGCCCGACGCCGAGCACGTCGCCGAGGAGCGCTGGACCGGCCGGCACGAACGCGTAGTCCGGATCCGGCGGCGGGGGCGGCGTGATCCGGACCTCGACGCGCGGCGGCAGGGTTGCGCGGGCCGGAATCGGGACCGGCAGCGCGAAGTCTCCCCCGGGAGCATGGGCGGTGACCACGTAGCGCCCGCCGATCGGGAGCAGCAGGTCGATCTGCCTGCCGCGGATCCGACGCGACGCCGGCGATCGTCCGATTCCGTCGTCGATCTGCACGAGCGACAGACGGATCTCCTCCGGGTTGTGGATCCGGATCGGGTGGAGGCGGGCCTGTGCCAGGAGCGTGGAGCCGCCCAGAGCGACCAGGGCCGCCCCGCGGAGTGGGATGTTGGACAGGCGGCGGAGCACCGCGCGTCGACGAGCGACGCGCGCGGAGGACTCCCGGGAACTGCGGCGGTACATGCCGCGACCTGCGCTGGCACTTCGGGACTGGGCCGCTGGCTGGGCGGGAGGCGATTCGGTCGCCGTGTCCGTTTCTCGAAGTGCGCGACGCAGGTCGCGTGGTTGTGCCGAGCTCGATCTCCCCGGCCTCGTTCGTCTCCCCTCGGCCGGGGTTCTCGCTCTCGCCACCCGGAAGAACGCTTCCGACCGGCCCGCGTTTCGTCCGCGCATCGGAAAACCAGCTCGGCTCAGACCGGATCCGGGGTGGGGGTGCCGAGCTGGCCGGTCAGCGCGATCGCCCGGTAGCTGTTGCCGCGGAGCCTCAGCCCCGGGTGGCGTTCGCGGAGCCTCGTCCCGATGCGTTCGAGGCGTGCGTGGTGCCCTTCCTCGTACTGGGGGATCGCCGAGTGGACCCGCGCGACGCGGATCGCCCGGGCCGGACCTCGATAGCCGGTGTAGGTCCCGAGCGTCGACGTGGCGAGGGCGACCAGTTCCTCGTCGCTGCGATCGACGAGGTCCGGGAAGCGCCGTCCGCCCATCATCATCCGGCACAGGAACCTGCCCTCGGGCGCGTGGTCCGGGAAGACGTCCGAGCACGACAGGCCACCGAGGACCTCCGAGCTCTCGCCCGGCTCGAGCAGGAAGCCGAATCCCCGCATCGTCGCTGGGATCAGCGCGGCGTCGAGGTCGAGGTAGACGCTGGCGAGCGACGCGTAGGGGACTCCGCCGAGATCTGCCGCCAGGTCCCGGTCGAGGCCTCGCAGCAGGCTCTCGGACACGCGGGCCGGGCACGCGAGGATCAGGTTCTGCGTGTCGAAGGAGCGCCCGTCGGCGAGCGTCACCCGATACGCATCCCCTCCGCACGTGACTCGTTCCGCGGCGGCGCCGAGCATGAGCCGGTCACCGAGCGCGGAGGCGAGTCGGTCGGTCAGGGTCTGCATGCCGGTCCGGAACGACAGGAGTGCGGGGCGCTTCGGGCGGTGCGCGCCGCGGTGCGCCTCGCGCGCCGTGCGGGCCTTGGCCTTCATCCCGGCAAAGACGCTGCCGTGCTGCCGCTCGGCCTCGGCCAGGAGCGGGAACGCGCTGCCGACCTCCAGGTGATCGGCGTCGCCGGCGAAGATCCCGGAGACCACCGCCTGGACGAGCGGCACCGCGTGCCTGCCGAATCTCCGACCGACGAACGAGGAGATCGACTCGGTCGGGTCGACGTCGGCGCGCTTGCGGCGGAACGGCTCGGTCAGGAGGCGCAGCTTCGCGGACAGCGGCAGGAGCGGCGTGCCCAGGAACGCGCCGGGGCCGGTCGGCACCGGGATCAGGCGGCCGCCGCGGCCGACGTGGCGGAGCTTCGCGGACGCGGACGCTGGCACGACCTCGCCCTCCATCCCGAGCGCTGCGATCAGCGCGTCGAGCGAGTCGCTCGGTCGGAGTGCCTGGGGGCCGAGCTCCAGCCGGAATCCGTCGACCTCCTCGGTGCGCACCCAGCCACCGGGGACCGGGGCGGCTTCGACGACCACGACCCGCTGGTCGGGGCGGGCGTGGAGCGCCCAGAACGCCTCGGCAAGTCCCGCGGGTCCCGCGCCCACGACGACGAGGTCGCAGCGCGTGGTGGCGGAATGCGGGGCGTCGCCGGGATGGCGTTCCACCTCAGACCGTCCTCGAGAACATCGGCCGCTGCGCAGCGCGCTGGGCCTCGAGGTATTCGTCGAACGGCATCGCGAGGTTGCGGACGAGCATGCGCCCGATGGGGTGCACGGTGATGCCGTCGTCGTCGATCCGGCACAGGCCGTCGGCGGCCATCGGCTCGAGGGAGCGGACCGCGTCGCCGTGGATCGAGAGGAACGCGTCGCGGCCGCCGTGGTCGGCGTAGCGCAGGCGAAAGCGGCACATCAGATCGAGGATGATCCGGCGCCGCGCGTCGTCCTCGGGAGAGCGGCGCATCCCGCGGTGCACGGGCAGCTCGCCGCGTTCGACCGACGCTTCGTACTCGCGGAGGTCCTTCACGTTCTGGGCGAACGCGCCGGCGACCTCGCTGATCGCAGTCGTGCCGAAACTGAGCATGTCCTCGGCCGGCTGCGTGGTGTAGCCCATGAAGTTCCGGTGCAGCGCGCCCTGGTCGGCGGCGCGCGCGAGGCCGTCCTCGGGCCGCGCGAAGTGGTCCATGCCGATCGCCGCGAAGCCCGCGTCCTCGAACTTCTGCAGCGCGACCAGGTAGAGGGCCAGCTTGTCGCGGCCGACCGGCAGGGTCGCCTCGTCGATCACGCGCTGGTTCTTCTTGAGCCACGGCACGTGCGCGTAGCCGTAGCAGGCGAGACGGTCGGGGCCGAGTTCGAGGATGGCGTCGATGCTGGCGCCGAAGGAATCCGGGGTCTGGTGGGGAAGGCCGTAGACGACGTCGAGGTTCACCGACTCGAAGCCGAGCTCTCGCGCGGCGACGACGAGATCGCGCGTCATCTCGACGGGCTGGATGCGGTGGATCGCCTGCTGGACCTTCGGGTCGAGATCCTGGACCCCCATGCTGATGCGGTTGAAGCCGGCTGCGCGCAGCGCCTCGAGCTGGGCGCGTGACGTGACGCGGGGGTCGACCTCGATCGACACCTCGGCCCCGTCGGCGAGCGGGAACACAGCATTCAGCCCGGCGGAGAGCCGGACGAGATCGTCGGGCTCGAGGAACGTCGGCGTGCCGCCACCCCAGTGGTGCTGGAGCACCGGCCGATCGGCGTCCCCGAGGAGGCGGCGCGCAAGCTCCGCCTCGGCGATCACGGTGTCGACGTAGCGGGAGCCCTTCTCCTTGCGCTGCGTGATCTGCACGCTGCACCCGCAGTACCAGCAGAGGCTCGTGCAGAACGGGATGTGGACGTAGAGCGACAGCGGCGTCCCCGCGTCGGCCGCGGCTCGCCCGAGGCTCGCGGCATGGTCGGTCGGCCCGAACTCGTTGCTCCACGACGGTGCGGTCGGATAGCTCGTGTAGCGGGGCCCGGGTCGGTCGTACCGCGCCAGCAGCTCCTCGGGGACGTGTGGGGTCAGCACCGATGGACCTCCTCGATGATGGCCGCGACCGTGGCTGGGTCCGTCTGCGGGAGGATGCCGTGGCCGAGGTTGAAGATGTGCCGCCCCTCGCCCGCCTCGTCGCAAACGCGGCGGACCTCGGCGCGGAGAGTTGCTTCGTCGGCGAACAGCGTCGTCGGGTCCAGGTTGCCCTGGACCACCATCTCGGACGGCAGTCGCCGCCGGACCTCCCGCATCGGCAGTCGCCAGTCGACGGCCGTCACGTGCGCCGGCGACGCGGCGAGGCGGTCGACGTGCTGGGCCGCACCGTTGCAGTAGTTGATCGCCACGGCACCCGCATCCCGCGCGGTCCGGAGCAGCGCGTCGGTGCGCGGTGCCGCGCGCCGGGCGTAGTCGTCCGCGGATAGCACGGACGCCCACGAATCGAAGACCTGGATCGCGTCGCACCCGGCGCGGCGGAGTGCGTCGACCAGCGGCGCGAGGCAGTCGACGACGCGGTCGAGCAGCGCGTCGAACACCTTCGGCTCGGCGAACATCAGGCGTCGCGTCGCGTCCCAGTTCTTCGAGCCCTGCCCTTCGACGAGGTAGCAGGCCATCGTGAACGGCGCGCCGACGAAGCCGATCAGCGCCTTGTCCGCAGGCAGCTCCGCGCGGAGCAGCCGGACCGTGTCCAGCATCGGCGCGAGGTCGTGCTCCGGGTCCGGGATCTTCAACGCGCGCACGGCGTCCATCGATTCCACCGTCGTCGCGAGGCGCGGCCCCGGATCGTAGGTGAGGCCGACGCCCATCGGTTCGACCGGGATCAGCAGGTCCGTGAACAGGATCGCCGCGTCGAGGTCGAAGCGGCGGAGAGGCTGCAGCGTCACCTCCGCCGCATGTTCGGCGGCGTGACACATCTCCAGGAACGAGACCTGTTGTCGAACCGCGCGGTACTCGGGCAGGTACCGCCCGGCCTGACGCATGATCCACAGAGGCCGGCGGCTGGATGCGCGGCCGCGGCACGTGGCGAGGAACGGGGCGTTCGGGTCGGCAGCGGTCATGACTCGGGGGCGAGGGTCAGGCGGAAGCCGACGCCTCGGACGGTGTGCAGATGGCGGGGATGGCGGGTGTCGCTCTCGAGCGCACGGCGCAGCGCGAGCACGAGGTTGTCGAGGGTGCGCGTCGCCGCCAGCGCAGAGCTGCCGTAGACGTGGTCGAGGATCTCCTTGCGGGAGACGACCTCTCCAGGACGAAAGGTCAGTAGCCGCAGGAGTTTCACCTCGGAGTCGCTGAGGCGACGTCTGGACCCGTCGGCGACCTGGATCTCGTGCGCCCGGAAGTCGACCAGCGCCTCGCCGATGCCGACCACGTCGGCGCCGGCAGGTGTGGGGGCGGCCCGGCGGAGCAGCGCTCGTGCGCGGAGCAGCAGCTCGCGCAGGTTGAACGGCTTGGTCAAGTAGTCGTCGGCGCGCAGTTCGAGCCCGCGGATCCGGTCGTCGTCGGCCTGGCGGGCCGACAGGATCAGCACCGGCGTGTCGTCGCCCCGTGCGCGCATCTGTCTGAGGACTTCGAAGCCGTCGACGAACGGCAGCATGATGTCGAGGATCACGAGGTCGACGCCGCCGCGTTCGAGCCGTTCGAGGGCCGAGCGGCCATCGCGCACCAGTTCGGCGAACATCCCGTCGGCCACGAGGTTGTCGACGACCATCTCGCCGAGCGGCGATTCGTCCTCGACGACGAGGCACCAGCGGGTCATGCGGATTCCTCCGCCAGCGGCAGGCGCAGCGTGAAGCACGAGCCGCGGTCGGGACCGTCGCTCGAGACCGACACCGTGCCTCCGTGCGACTGCACCAGCTCGCGGACCAACGCGAGTCCGAGACCGGTCCCACCCAGGTGCTCGGAGCCGGATCCGCGCTCGAAGCGACCGAAGATGCGCTCGAGATCCTCGCGCGCGATGCCGCGGCCCGTGTCCGTGACCGACAGCTCGGCCTCGTGACCCACGCGACGCACCCGGACGAGGATGCGGCCACCGGGAGGCGTGTATCGGACCGCGTTGTCGAGCAGGTTGTGCAGCACGATCCGGATCGCGGCTGGATCCCGGCGGACGGGACAGTTCTGCAGTTCGTCCGCGCTGGTCGACAGCTCGGCCGCGGCGCAGCGCTCCCGGAACGCCTCGATCGCGCGACGGGTGTCCGCGGCGAGGTCGTCGACCTCACGGGGCCGCGTCCCGCTCGCCTCCAGGCCAGCTGCGGTGAGGATGTTCGTCAGTCCGCGCTCGAGCCGGTCGAGTTCGCGGACCATGCCGCGGAGGTACTCGCCGCGGCGGGGCTCCGGCAGCGTGCCCTGCTCGAGGGACTCGAGGCCGAGGCGGACCGTCGTCAGCGGGGTCTTCAGCTCATGCGTGGCGCCGGCGAGGAACCGCTGCTGGTTGTCGCGGAACCGGCGCTCCCGCAGCAGCGTGGCGTAGAAGAACACGACGCCGACGAGGACGAGGAGGCCGAGCGCGGCTCCCTCGGACGCGAACATCGCCCGCCGGCTCCGTGCGGTCTCGGCCAACTCACCCGGGTAGGTCGCTTCGAGCGCGCGCAGCGCGGCCTGGATCTCGCCCGCGTCGAGGTGTTCGGCGACGGTCTCGAGGCGCGACGCCTCCCGGACCTGGAACGTGATCCACCACCCGATCTGGGTCAGGCAGACCAGCACGACGAGGCCGAAGACCAGCGACGTGTGCTTGCGCATGGGCGGAGCGAGCCGAGAGCGGCTCAGGCCGAGAAGGTCTCCGCGAGTGCGCGTTCGAACACGGCGATCGCCCGATCCACGTCTGCGTCCCCGTGCGCCGCCGACAGGAAGCCGACCTCGTAGGCGGACGGCGCGAGGTAGACCTGCTCGCGGAGGCAGGCCGCGAAGAATCGCCGGTAGAGCGCGGCTGCGTCCGCGGCGATCGCGGAGTCCGTCCGGGGAACGGTCCGATCACCGAAGGCGAACCAGAACAGCGAGCCCTGGCGCACGAACGCCACGCGCCAGTCCGGGTGCGCATCGATCATCGCGCGTGCGCCGCGCTCGAGCCGGTCGCCGAGCGCTTCCAGCTGGTCGTGCACGCCGTCACGCTCGAGGATCTGGAGAGTCCGGTTGCCGGCCGCCATCGCGATCGGGTTCCCGGACAGCGTGCCCGCCTGGTAGACCGGTCCGAGCGGCGCGAGCCGGTCGAAGAGCCGGGCGGCCCCGGCGAACGCACCGCAGGGCATCCCGCCGCCGACGATCTTGCCGAAGGTCACGAGGTCGGGGGTGATGCCGTAGACGGCCGCGGCCCCGCCGAGCCCGACGCGGAAGCCGGAGATCACCTCGTCCCAGATCGTCACGACGCCGTGCCGGGCGGCGAGTTCGTGCAGGTGGCGGAGCCACTCGGGTCGCTGGAGCAGGAGACCGTTGTTCGCGGGGATCGGCTCGAGGATCACCGCCGCGGTCTCGTCTCCGTGTGCGGTGAAGTAGGCGTCCAACGCCGCCTCGTCGTCGAGCGGTAGCACGGAAGTCAGTCGGGCGACGTCGGCCGGCACGCCCGCGGAGGACGGTTCGCCCAGGGTGATCGCGCCGCTGCCGGCCGCGACGAGGAGCCCGTCGCTGTGACCGTGGTAGCAGCCCGAGAACTTGAGGATGCGATCCCGTCCCGTCGCGCCTCGGGCCAGTCGCAGCGCCGACATCGTCGCCTCGGTTCCGGAGGACGTGAAGCGGACGCGATCGATGCCCGGGTACTGCCTCGCGATCCGCTCGGCGAGTTCGACCTCACCCGTGTGGGGCGCGCCGAACGTCAGGCCGCGGCTGGCGGCGTCCTGCACTGCGGACAGGATCTCCGGGTGGGCGTGACCGAGGATCAGCGGCCCCCAGGACTGGACGAAGTCGAGGTACCGCGTGCCGTTCTCGTCGACGAACGTCGCGCCCTTCGCCTCGCGCACGAACAGAGGGGTGCCGCCGACCGCGCGGAACGCACGGACGGGTGACGAGACCCCGCCGGGCAGCACGGCCTGTGCGCGAGCGAAGAGCTCTGCGTTGCGGCAGGCGGTCTCGGTCGAACCGGTCTCGGGAGAGGACGTGGTCATCGGTCGGTCTGCTGTCGGGGTGTGTGTCGGGGTCAGTTGACTTCGTCGGCGTCGACTTCGGTCGCGATGCGCGCGGTGACCGCGTCGAAGACGCCGGTCGGGGTAGGCGTGTCGGCCGTGCCGTGCGCGAGGCCGTGCTCGGCGAGAGTGGTTCCGGTCGTCGCACCGATCGCGATGAGAGCGCGGTGCTCCGGCGTGCCGAGTCGGACCATCGCCTCGGCGGACGAGGGGCTGGTCACGACGATCGCATCGCAGTGCTCGACCGGCCACTCGAGGCCGACGATGGGCTCGATGCGATAGACCGGGAGCGCGCGCACCACAAAGCCGAGTTCGGCGGCGCGCGTCTCGAATTCCGGATGCCGATCCGCTGCGCAGGCGAAGCAGAGGGTGGCGCTCGACGGCAGGCCCTGCGTGGCGATGAGGTCGGCCAGCGCATTCCCACCGCCGGCGTCGGCCTGCGGTGCCAGGACGTCGAGTCCGTAGGCGCGCGCGGCTGCGGCTGTCGCCGGCCCGCCGGCGAAGGTCGTGCGCCCCCGCAGGTCGATTCCCGCGTAGGTCGCTTCCTCGACGAGGCGGTCGACGGCGCGTGCGGACGTGAACGCGAGCGCCGTGTCGTCGCCGAGCGCGGAACGGAGCTCGGTCTCCGACACCTGGACGGGCAGCGCTTCCGTGACGGCGACCGTCTCGACGGTGGCGCCGGCGACCGCGAGCGGCGCTGCCAGCCGGCTGTCGCCTCCGGACGGGCGGACGACGAGCACGGTGCGGCCGCGGAGCGGTTCGGCGACGAGCGGCTCGAGCGCGGCGACCGCGTCGACGACCAGCGCGTCGAGATCGTCACCGAGCCCGTCGTGGAACACGCCGAGCGCTGGGCTTCCGCTCCGTCCGTACAGCGCGGCGCGGAGCGCGAACCTGCCGTCGTCCTCGCGCTGGACGCGGACGCCGAGCGGCATCGAGCAGCCGCCCCCGAGCCCGAGGAGCACCGCTCTCTCGGCGTGGGCGCAGCGGGCGGCGACCGGATCATGGATCGCTCCGAGCAGGCCGAGGATCCGCGCGTCGTCGCGGCGGCACTGGACGCCCAGCGCTCCCTGTCCCGGCGCCTGCACGAAGCGGTCTCCGGGCAGCGCGACCCGCCGCAGCCCGCCGAGGTCCAGCGCGAGCCGGTCGAGGCCCGCCGCAGCGAGCACGATGCCCGCATATTCGCCGCGACGCACCTTGTCGACGCGGGTCGGGACGTTGCCGCGCAGGTCCCGGATCTCCAGATCGGGGCGGAGCGAGCGTACTGCGGTCGCGCGACGTGGCGACGAGGTGCCGACGGCGACTCCGTGGCACAGGGGGATGCTGCCGCCCTCCGGGTCCTCGTGCGCGGGGTCGTAGACGAGCACGTCACCGGAGTCCGCCCGAACCGGCACAGCTCCGATCGTCAGACCCTCGGGGTCCTCGACCGGCAGATCCTTCAGCGAGTGGATCGCGATGTCGATGCGTCCCTCGCGCAGCGCGTGCTCCAGTTCTGCGGTGAACAGGCCCTTGCCGCCGATCTCCGGCAGCGGCTTGTCGAGGATCGCATCGCCCCGCGTCCGGATGATCTCGATCCGGAAGTCCTCGCCGGTCCGCGCACGGATCAGCTCGGCCGTGGCCGTGGACTGGGTGAGGGCGAGATCGCTGCCGCGGGTTCCGACGACGAACATGGGTGGAGGAGACTAGTGGCTCTGGTCCCGATGCGGAGTCAGGTTCGAGCGAGCTGACGCAGGTCCTTCAGGTGGAAGTGCGCGTTCCGCTTGGCTGTCTTCAGGACGAGCTGGCGGACGGCGGCCTGTTCGGCTTCGCCCAGGTGGGCGAGCGAGCCGCGGAGAGCGCGTTCCAGTTCCTCGAGCGCGCTCTCGACGTGCAGGTCGACGACGCGCCCGAGGTCTGCGCCGCGGTTGGTGATCTGGCTCCACAGACCCTCGGCCTGTGCGGCGACCTGTGCGCGGCCGACCGCGGCGATCTCTTCGAGGCGTGACGCTTCGTCGGCCAGCAGGCCGCCGAGTGCGTCGAGGTCGACGAGCTCGAGGCTCTCAACATCCCGGATCGCAGGATCGACGACCGAGGGCTGCGAAATGTCGATCACGCGGCGCAGGCCCGAGCAGCGGTCGGGCGTCAGCAGCGGGCGGTCGCTGTGGACCGCGAAGAGCACGCCGTCGACGCGGGGCGGAGCGGCCAGGTAGTCCGCGAGGGACATCGCGCGGCCGCCGTAGTGGCGCGCCAGGGCCTCCGCCTTCTCGAACGTGCGGTTGACGATCCAGACGTCCTTCACGTTCCGCCGCCGCAGCACGTCGAGGGCCAGTCTTGCGGTCTCGCCGGCGCCGACGACCATCAGCGCGGGGCCTGCCTTGACCAGCTCGTCGGCGGCGACGGCTCCGACCGAGCGGTCGGCGCGCGTCAGGCCGGTCCTGCGCCGCAGGTCGCGCGCAGCGGCCATGATCCGCGTGCGCAGCATGTGCAGTGCGCGCGACATCAGTCCGAGCTCCTCGCTGAGCGCGAACGAACGGCTGAGCTGTCCGAGGATCTGCTCCTCTCCGAGCACCATCGACTCGAGTCCGGTCGCGACCGACAGCAGGTGCCGCACGCAGTCCTGCCCGTGGAGCTGACGGAGCGGGAGTTCGCCGATGTCGCCGAACACGGTGCGCGCGACGTCGTCGGGGGAGACCGAGCTGTCGTGCTCTGCGGGAAGGTCGAGCAGCACCTCGACCCGGTTGCAGGTCGACAGCAGGAACCCGCCCTGGATGTGCCCGCTCGCGCGCAGCTCGACGAGCCGCGCCCGGATGTGCTCCGAGTCCTGGGACAGGGCCCGTAGCCGGGAGGGAGGAACACGCGAGAAGTCGCTGCCCGTAAGCGTCAGCCGTGTCATGGCGAGGGACATTCCAGCCCCGAGGCAACGGCCAAGTGTCATCGAAGTGTCACTCGTGGCCGAAAAAAACGGTCCGAAGTGCTTTCCCGGCAGTCGTTTCGGTCGGCATTGAGACTCCGTCGCGGCGGGCGTCCGTCCAACGCGTCCGACCTGGGGTCCTTTCACCCGGGTCGGGGCGTGCGCCGAATTCCGGACCCGGTTCGCTTGTCCGGAGGGCTCTGAGCGCGGACCCTCCGCGCATGCGCTGTTCACGGTTCGTCCCGGTCCTGGCTTCACTCCTGGCGGCAGGACCCGTCCTCGCCCAGACCGTGGACCCAGGCCTCGCCGCGCGTTTCGCGGACCTGGCTCTCGCCTGCGTGCACCGCCCGTACCCGAACAAGATCGCGCACGTGATGCAGCGCGACGAGGATGCGCTCCCGCCCTCCCGCCTCACGCCTGCGTTCTACGGATGCTTCGACTGGCACAGCGCCGTGCACGGGCACTGGCTGCTGGTCCGGCTGCTGAGGACCGCGGACGACGCGAGCTGGAAGCCCGCCGCGCGTGCGGCGCTCGATCGGTCACTCACCGTCGAGAACCTGCTCGCCGAGGTCGCCTACCTCGAAGGCGAGGGGCGCGCCGCCTGGGAGCGTCCGTACGGTCTCGCATGGCTGCTGCAGCTCGCGGTCGAGGTCCACGAGTTCGACGATCCCGACGCGCGTCGATGGGCCAGGGCGATCGAGCCGCTCGAGGACGCGGTCGCTCGTCGGCTGGCAGCGTGGTTGCCCAAGCTCTCGCACCCGAACCGGACGGGAGAGCACTCGCAGACGGCGTTCGCTTTCGGGCTGATGCTCGACTGGGCGAGAGCCCGTGGCCAGGACGCGTTCGCTGAGCTCGTGGTCGAGCGCAGCCGTGCGTTCCACGTCGGAGATCGGGACTGGCCGCTGCGCTTCGAGCCGGGCGGGCAGGACTTCCTGTCACCAGGGCTGGCTGCCGCCGACCTGATGCGACGCATCCTGCCGGCCGAGGAATTCGCGGACTGGCTCGGCGATGCGTTGCCGGGGGTCCCGACCGATGCGGCGGCGGACGGCTTCCTCCCGGTCGCGGTCGTCACCGATCGCAGTGACGGCAAGCTCGCGCACCTGGACGGGCTCAACCTGTCCCGTGCTTGGATGCTCGAGGGCATCGCGGCCGGGTTGCCGGAAGGTGATCCGAGGGGTCCCGCTCTTCGCGGCGCCGCGGGACGGCACCGCGAGGCGGGCCTCGCCTCGGTCACGGGCGAGCACTACGAGGGCGGCCACTGGCTCGGCAGCTTCGCCGTCTACCTGGTGACCGGCCGCGGGCTCGCCGCGCCGCGCTGACGCGGCGAGCCTGTCGGGGCGACATCAGTTGCCGAAGACCAGCGCGCCGCCGTTCGACGTCAGGATGCCGAGCGTGTTCGCGCCCGGAGCGATCACGGAGCCCTGCGTGTAGAGCACGTTGCCCAGCAGGTTCGTGTCGTTCGGGATCGCGACGTTGGTCTGGGCACCGGAGCCCTGCGTCGTCATCGGGACCACGATCGTCGACGGCGTGAGCTGCGTGCAGCCCTCCATACCGATCTGGGTCAGATCGACCGAGGTCTGGACGAAGCCGAACGACAGGACCGATGAGGCTGCACCGGCCGGGATCTGGCCGAGGCTCATCGTGATCGTCGTGCCGATCCGCGGCGGCGCGCTGGCGCCGAGCGTGATCACCGGGCCACCCGACGGGTTGGTCAGATCGTTCGGGCCGGGGTCCGCTGCGCCGTTGCCGGCCGAGTAGCCGACGATGCAGTCGGCGATCGTCATCGCGCCGTAGGCGAGCACGATCTCGCCGTTCGGGAACAGCTGGATCTGGAACGTGTTGGACCCGGTGGCCGAGAACTCGGGGACGCCGACCCAGCTGGCCAGGGCCTTCGTGCCGTTCGACGTGAAGTGGACCGACCCACCGGTCGCCGGGTTCAGGTCGTCCCACGCGCCCGCGATCCGCGCGGGGTTGGCGAGGAACTCCGCGACGGACTCGCTGAAGTCCGAGCCGCCGTGCGCACCGGTGATCAGCCCGATCCAGCCGTTCGAATCGATGTCGATCGCCGAGGTCGTGCCGCCGCTCGGCAGCGGGAACGCGAAGCCGAGCTGGTTGCCGCGGCTGATCGTGTCGTCACCGAGGCCCAGGTTCGCGCCGACGTTCGGGTCGTAGCAGGTGTTGCACGGGCTCAGGTCCCAGCCGCCCGCTCCGTTCGGCGTGAGGCGGAACGCCTGGTTGGCGAGGTCGAACGTGCCGAACTGCTCGTAGAACGTCGTCGGCAGGGTGTTGGTCGCGGCCGGGCCGCAGCCGTCCCCGTACGAGAGGTAGCGGGGCAGCGATCCCGAGGCGTTCACGCCGACCGCGCAGAGTGCGAACGTTGCGTCATTGCCGGGCGTGGCCACGTTGGCGTCCACGGCGACCAGCGGAGCGGAGACTTCGATCGTCCACGAGCCCTGTGCGGGGTTCTGGACGAACACGCATTCGACGGTGTCGATCGTGTTCGGCGAGCCGCCGGCCACCGAGTAGTTGCCGCTCTCGAGGCCGACGTTGCCGTGGTAGACGGTGCCGTTCGGCGCCGTGACCTTCAGCGACAGGTCGTTGATGCGCGCGAGCGCCGAAGCCGGGTTGCCGGCAGGATCGACGAAGGTCATGCAGACCTTGAGCTCGGGCTCCGCAACGCCGACGGTCACCTGGTAGGTGCGGCTCGCGCCCTGCGTCAGCGGGTCGTCCTCGGCGATCACCAGCATCCGGTTCTGGTTGTCGTAGAGGTTGCGGAGGCTCGGGAAGCCCCAGCCCACGTGCTCGCGCCGGTTGTCCGAGCTCGACGCGTTGAACGCGTACTGGTCGGCGTTCGCGATCATCAGCGCCTTCAGCGTCTGCGCGAGCGGGCGGTTGTCGAAGCGCGATCCGCCCGGGACCGGCAGCGGGTTGCGGAACAGCCCGTCCGTGTACATCTGGATCGCGATCGCGTTGTGGCCGGCGACGATCGGTGTAGCACCCGACGTGCCGCCGAAGCTCGAGTACCAGTCGGCGGCCGAGTAGCCCGCGGTGCCCGTGCGGTCCGAGCAGAGGATGCTGTCGTAGTAGGCCGAGAGGTCGGGCTTGATGCGCCCGTCGGCCGCGGGGCCGGTCGATCCCCCGCCTCCTGCCCACGAGTCGTCCGCCGGGTTGGCGTTGTTGTTGTGGCGCACGCCGCCGATCGAAAAGATGTTCTTCGCCCAGGCCTGCGGGCGGGACTGCTGGTTGCCCGCGTTCGACTGGCTCTGCGTCCACGGGATGCGGTGGTCGAAGATGATGTCGTCCGCGTCCGCCGACACCGAGGTGTAGGCCGTGGTGCGCGCGTTGCCCCAGGACGCGGTGGTGAACATCACCTGGTGCGTGTTCACGAGCGTGCCGATCACGCTGTTCCGCGAGCCGACGGCCGACCCGTACTGGGTGAAGAAGCCGACCGCGTCCGGCGCCATGCCGCGTCCGGCAGGGTTGCTCGAGCCGTTGCCGAACACGATGCCGGCCGTGCAGTGTCCGTGCGAGTCGGCGCCGCCGCTGCTCGAGACGTTGGTGAGCGGCGTCGTGAAGTCGGGGTGGTTGGCCTCGGCACCTTCGTAGACGTGCCCACGGACGCCCTGCCCGGTGTAGCCGCCCTGGGCTTCGACGTAGTTCGCACCACCCTGGATCCGGGCGTTGTCCATGTCGACCTCGGGCTCGGACCAGCGGTCGATCCAGAGCACCTCGTCCATGCGTGCCGCGGCCAGCAGCTGGGCACCGGACAGCTCGGCGTCGAACAGGATGCTGCCTTCCTGGACGTCGACGACGCGGCCGCCGATCGCCTCGATCTTGCGCGCCAGCACCGGCTTGTCGCTGCGCTTGTCGGCGACGACGAGGTGGTAGCGGCGGGCCGGAACCGGGGTCCCCGCGACGTGCTCGTCGAGGAGGAACGGCTCGAGGCGCCACGCCGGCTGGTAGGCACCGACGAACCGGACCGAAGCGATCGCGGCGGTCTCGGCCGCAGCCCCGGCGCCCATGCGCACGACGTAGGCGTTGCTCGGCAGGTAGCTGACGATCTCGCCGCCCGCGGCGCGGATCGCCGTGCGGTCCGCGTCGGTCGGGCTCCGATGCAGCTGGACCACGTGCAGCCCGACGTCGGAGTCCGCGCGCAGCGCGGCCGGGACCGGGGGCTGGGCGACCAGCGGATCGAAGGATCCGTACTTCAGCTGCAGGGCGAGCGGTCCGGCTGGCTGGGCGGCCACGGTCGGCGTCGCCTTCTGTGCTTCCTGGGCGACGAGGCCGAGGGGGACGAGGGCCGCCGCAACCGCGGCGCGAAGGGATTCTTGGAGCATGGGAGAGGGTGCTGGGCGGGTCCGCGCAGCGGACGGCCGAGGGCAGGGCAGTCGCGGGATCCTAGCGGATCGACTCCGGACCGGGGCGGGGCGGTGTCCCGGCCGTGGACGTCCGGATCGGCTCTGCCGATCTCCTCTCCGCTACTCCTACTCCGCTACCTGAACCCGAGGATCTGCCCGCCCTGGTAGACGGCGAAGCTGCAGATCCAGGCGAGCGCGGTCATGTAGCCGAACAGGAATACGGCCCAACCGATGCCGCCGGCCTCGCGCCGCACGACGGCGAGGGTGCTCAGGCACTGGCAGGCCAGCGCGAAGAACACCATCAGGGACAGGCAGGTCAGCGGCGTGAAGAGCGGCGACCCGTCGGTGCGTCGCAGCCGGCGGATCTCCTGGCGGAGGGGGGCCGGATCGTCGGCGCCGACGTCCTCGACGCCGACCACGACGCTCAGCGTGCTGACGAAGACCTCCCGCGCCGAGAACGCGCCGATCACTCCGATCGCGATGCGCCAGTCGAAACCGAGCGGCTCGAACAGCGGCTCCAGCGTCTGCCCGAGCTGGCCCGCGAAGCTCCCGCGGATCTGCTGGGCTGCCCGCTGCTGTTCGAGGAGCCGCAGCTGGTCGTCCACCCAGTCCGGCGCGTGCCCCTCGCTGGCCGCCGTCGCGACCACTTCGGCGCTCTTCGCCTCGAACGCGGCCGCGTCCTCCGCTGACGTGCGCGGAAACGTCAGGAGCGCCCACATCATCGTCGCGCCGAGCAGGATGACGGTGCCGGCCTCGCGGAGGAACGTGCCCGTGCGCGAGCGCAGCATGCGCCACGTCGGTCGGGCCTTCGGCCGGCGGTAGGGCGGCATCTGCAGCAGCAGCGGGGCGTGCTTGCCCTTGAGCACGGTCCGTCCGAGCACGGCGGCCGCCGCGAGTGCGACCAGCACGCTGAACGCGTACATCGCGGCCATCAACAGTCCCTGCTCGACGGTCGACTCGGTGGTCACCGGGTAGAGCACGGCGATCATCAGGCTGTAGACCGGCACGCGCGCCGAGCAGGTCATCAGCGGGACGACCATCATCGTCAGCAGCCGGTCGCGGCGACGCTCCATCGTCCGCGTCGCGAGGATCGCGGGCACCGCGCACGCGAAGCCCGACATCATCGGCACGAAAGCTCGTCCGTGCAGTCCGACGGCCTTCATCACCCGGTCCATCAGGAAGACGACGCGGGCCATGTAGCCGCTGTCCTCGAGGATCCCGACGAACAGGAAGATCAGCAGGATCTGCGGCAGGAAGACGAGCACCGAGCCGACGCCGCCCAGGACGGCCTCGGTGAGGAACTGCTCGATCCCAGCCGAGAGTCCGAGGCTCTCGACGAACGCGGACGCGTGGTCCAGCGCCGTCTCGATGCCGCCGACGATCGGATCGGCGACGACGAACAGCGACTGGAAGATCACCGTCATCAAGCCGACGAACAGCGCGAAGCCGAGCAGCGGATGCAGCAGGACGCCGTCGATGCGGTCGGTCCAGCTGCGCTCGCCGGCTGGGCGTTCGCGTCCGCTGAACCGATCGATGTGGCGGTCGATCCAGTCGTAGCGGGCGCTGACGATCTCGTGGTCGAGGTCGCGGCCCTCCTCGTTCGCGCGGCTACGTCGACTGGCAGCGGCATCCAGCAGGGCGCGCGGCAAGCTCGACTTGAACTCGGGTTCGTCCGTCGACAGCAGTGCCCAGCGGGCGAGCGCCCGCGCGCGCGACGCGATGCCGAGGCTCCACGCCTCGGGGACGGTCGATGCGACGGCGTCGATGTCGGCGCGGGTCGTGGGGGACTCGACGATCAGGTCCGGTCGATCGATCGGTGATGCGTGTCCGACTGCTTCGGCGACCGCGCGGCCCAGTGTCTGGAGCGCGGCGTGGTCATCGACCGGCACCGGCACGACCGGCACACCGAGGGCGGCAGCCAGACCATCGGCGTCGACGCGGAGCCCGAGACCGGCGAGCCGATCGACCATCGTCAGCGCGACCACCATCGGCAGCCCGAGTTCGCGGGCCTGCAGCACCAGGTAGAGGTGGCGCCCGAGCTCGGTCGCGTCCGCGAGCACGACGATCGCGGACGGCCGCGGCGCCGGCGGAAGTCCGGCGACGACTTCGATCGCGACGCGCTCCTCGAGGCTGTGCGCGGACAGACTCAGCGCTCCGGGCACGTCGACGAGTTCGACGGGTCCCAGGCCGGGCAGTTCCCAGCGCGCGCTCTCGACCTCGACGGTGGCGCCCGCGTAGTTCGCGACCTTGGCGCGGCTTCCCGTCAGCCGGTTGAACAGCGTCGTCTTGCCGGAGTTCGGATTTCCGGCGAGTGCGACGCGGAGGCGGGGAGACCCCGCGCCAGCGGCAGACGGCCCGCTTCCGGGGTTCGGCATCGCCGCAGCTCCGTCAGAGAGCATCGACGAGGATCGAGACCGCATCCGTGCGGCGCAGCGAGACGCGACAGCCGCGCAGCTCGACCTCGATCAGGCCGCCGATCTCCGGGCGTCGGACCAGATGGACCGGCGTTCCGGGCAGGAACCCCATCTCCAGCAGGCGTCGCCGGAACTCGCCTTCGCCGCCGATCGCGGCGAGGCGGGCTGGGACCCCGAGGGGCAGGCTGTCGATCGAGACCATGGGTTGGCGAATGCGGCCAAGAAAGCTAGCTCATGAGATTCATTCGCAACAGGGGGGCGTGCAAATTCCTCCCGTGCTGGAACGGTCCGGTCCCGCGTGCTACGCGGAGTCCGTGGTCATCCTTTCGTCCGTGTCGGCAATTCTTGGGTTGGCCACCGCCCTCGTCCTGTTGGCCTGGGGATTCGTCCGATCCCGCCGGCGCCGAGGGGCTTCCCGCTGGGTGCGGCGCGCGCTGATCGGCGGCCTTCTCTCCATGCCGGTCCACGCGGTGTTGGTCGTGCCTGCCGGACTCGCCTACCTGGTGAGCTCCAGGGTCGGAACCCGCACCAGCGAAAGGGGATACGACGGCCCATGGATCACGGCGGCCGGCGATTGGCTGCTGAGGGGCAGGTCCCGTCCCGACTCCGGGGCCCAGCCGGTCGGGCCGCTGGCCGGAAGCGAAGTCGAGCTGCGATCCGCGGACGGGACCCGTCTCCGGGCGTTCGTCGTCGAGCCGCGCCCCGGGACCGCCTGCCGCGCGACCGTGGTCCTGGCCCACGGGCTGTTCCGCGGCGCGCAGGAAGTCGAGCCGGTCGCGGACATGTTCCGGGACGCGGGGTGCGAGGTGATCCTGCTCGAGTACCGGAACCACGGCGGGAGTGGTCGCGCGACGCCGACCTTCGGGATCGACGAGTCGGAGGACGTCCTCGCGGCCGTCCGTCACGCCCGTTCGCGAGGGGGAGTCGCTGGGCGACGACCCCTGATCCTGTTCGGGGTGAGCCTGGGCACGGCTGCCGTGGGCTTCGCCGCGCCGCGGGTCGAGGATCTGGGTGGCCTGGTCGTCGACGCCCCGCTCTCCGATGCGTTCGCGACCGCCGAGCGACTCCTCGCCGGGTCGGGCCGGCGTCCGCCCGGCTTCCAGTTCCCGTGGCCCTTCGGCTCGCTCATCCTGCACTGGGTGGGGGTGTTCGCCGGGCACGACCTCGCCTCGATCCGCCCTGGCGATGCGCTCCGTGGCCTCGCCGCCGAGGTCCCGGTGCTCGTCATCGGTGGCGGTCTCGACGGCAGGATGCCGCCCGAAGAGGTCCGTGCGCTCTACGAGAGCCTGCCGATGCCGGACGGAACGAAGCAGCTGTGGATCCTCGACGGCGCCGATCATGGCGACGTCTGGAAGGAGGACCCCGACGGCTACCGACAGCGCGTCCGGGCGTTCGTCGATCGCGTCGTCGGCGGCTGACGGGCCATCGACGAAGGCGCGGGCTCTCTCGGCCCCACGCCTCGGGACCCGTTCATCGAAGCGCGAACGAGCGGACCTCGGAGCGCGCGGCGCCGCCGGCCCCGTCGCCGAGGCTCTCGAACCAGCACCAGATGCGCGGGCTCCGACTGATGCGGGCGAACGCGTCGAACTCGGCGCGCGTGCTCTCGGGCACGACGACAGGGTCGCCAGGATTGCACGGGACCGGCATCGCCGCGTGGGGGCCCTGCAGCATCAGGCGGAGCGTGGCGCCCTCGCGCGCATCGACCGGTGCAACCATCCCGGCCAGCGCCTCCCAGCCGGTGCCCGACTCGGCGATCGCCGGGGCGTCGAGCGCCGGCAGCCGCGTATCCGCCTCGAGGGAGACGATGCGGGCGCCGCTGTCCGAGCCGATCTCGAACCCGTCGATCGGAAGCCCGAACGTCGCGAGGGACAGCGGGCCGATCGCGTGGGTCAGGTCGATCTCGACGACCGCGCGGCCGTCGGTCCCGATCGTCGCGCCGCGGACCGCCAGCATCCCGACCGCGTCGGGCAGGTCCGGGACCGGCGTCATCAGTCGGCAGGTGGTCATCGACGGAGCGGGCCCGTCGAACGTCACCAGCAGCCGCTCGACGGCGTCCGCCCGCAGGGTGTCGCCGAGTCGGAACTTCCCGTCGCCGTCGTCCGTGAGGGGCAGGGTCGGCGGCAGCTGCGGCAGCGGCGCGGTCTCCCGGAACCCGGCGTTCGCTGGCTCCCAACCCGCGAGCGATGAGCCGTTCCGGAGCATGGCCCGCACCGCGGAGGCGTCCCCCAGGAGCGATTCCGCGCCGGGCACTGCAACCGTCACATAGCCGGCCGAGACCGTCGGCAGGTCGGCCGACTGCGCGGGACGCTCGGCGAGCGCGAACCATGCGTTCGGGTTGCACGGCGGGATGCCGGGAGCGTTGACGGGCATCGCGGTCAGCACGAGCGGGTGCTCGGCGTCGGCGTTGCGGGCTGCAGACGCGAGCCCTTCGCGTGCGGCCTGCATGTCGCCCCACGCGGCGTCGTACCTGTCCAGCATCTGCCAGGTCGGGACCGCGAACGCCCCGACGGAGGCGATGGCGAGGACCGGCGCGATCCGGAGCGCGCCGGCTGCTTCGACCAGCGCCCTTGCGAGCAGGATGCCGAACACCGGGAGCGCGCCGTACACCATCCGGCTTCCGCCGAGACCCGCCGTGATCGCGAGGTTCCAGGTGGGCACCGTGTGCAGCGCGAGCCAGACACCGCCGAGGAGCAGCAGGCCGCGTGCGCGTGCGACGCAGAGGCCGAGCAGGCAGCCCAGCAGCGGGATGGTCACCAGCCCCTCGGGTCCGCCCGCGAGGACCGCGAACAGTTTCTCCGCGGCCCGGCCGAGTCCCGTGCCCGGGGGAGTCGGCCCGCCGCCGTCGCCGACGAGAGTTCCCAGCGCCGCGAGTCGGACCGCGAAGTACGCGGCGAGCAACACGCCGAACGGGAGCAACCTGCGCCCGCGCACCGCGTGCAGGTCGCGCGGGCGGATCAGAAGGTCCAGAGCGACCAGCGACACCGGCGTGAGCACCCCCGACTCCTTCGTCGCGAGCGCGGCGGCCGAGCAGGCCAGTGCCACGGAGAGACCGTGCCTGCCGGCTCCGCGAAGATGGACCGCGTAGGCGAGCATCGCGGCGGTTCGGAACAGCACCTCGAGCCCGGAGTTGCGCGCAGCGATCCAGGCGACGGGTTCGGCCGCTACCGGGTGCACGGCGACCGCGAGTCCGGCGACCCAGGCCGCCAGCGTGCGCCGCGTCGGGCAGGCCAGCGCTCCGAGCGCGGCCGCGAGTGCCGTGACCGCGACATGGATCGCGATGTTGGTGACGTGGAACGGCAGCGGGGCACCTCCGCCGATCGCCTGGTCGACCGCGAAGCTCAGCGTCAGCAGCGGGCGGTAGAGCGGGGCGTCGAAGCCGAGCCACGGTCTTCCGAAGTCTGCGAAGGCCGCGGCCCAATCCACGTCGAATCCCGGCCCCGGATCGGCCGGTGTTCCGAGCACGCCGAACAGCAGGTCGTCCGATAGGAAACCCCCGTGGAGCGTCCGGCCGAAGAGGGCCAGCGCCAGGACGGCGCAGCCGACGATGGGGAGGACCGGTGCGGCGAGGCCCGCTTTCACAGGGTGTCGAGCAGGTCGCGGTTGGAGGGCGTCGCCTGGATCTTCTCGACGAGTGCTTCGAGCGATGCCTTCGGATCCTCGCTGTCGGTTCCCGCATCGAGGGACACGCGGAGCCGGCGGAGCCGATCCAGGTCTCGCGGGTCGAGGAGCGACTCCTCGCGGCGCGTGCCGGTCCGACCGAGGTCGATCGCCGGGTAGACGTGCAGGCTCGCGAGGTGCTCGTCGAGCACGATCTCGCAGTTGCCCTTGCCGCGGAACTCCTCGGCGATCACCTCGTCGATGCGGGAGCCGGTGCCGGTCAGCGCCGTCGCGATCACCGTCAGGGATCCACCCTCTTCGATGTTCCGCGCCGCCCCGAACAGGCGCTTCGGGGCGAGGAGGGCGGCTGAGTCGAGGCCGGCCGCGAGGATCTTCCCGGAGTGCGGGGTCTCCTGGTGATAGGCGCGGACGAGGCTGGTCAGCGAGTCGACGATCATCACCACGTCGCGCCCGGACTCGACGAGGCGGCGGGCCTTCATCGTCGCCATCTCGGCGATCGCGACGTGGCGTGACGCCGGCTCGTCGAAGGTCGAGGCGACGACCTCGCGGCGGTCGTCGGGGCCGGTGCTCTGCACCGCGACGGTGACCTCTTCCGGCCGCTCGTCGATCAGCAGCTGGATCAGGTAGACGTCCGGGTTGCCGGCGAGGATCGCGCGGGCGAGCGAGATCAGCAGCGCGTTGCGCCGGGAGTTCGGCGGCGACATCACGAGGACGCGCTGTCCGAAGCCGATCGGTGCGAGGAGGTCGACGAGGCGGACGTCGGTGTCGTCACCGGCGAGCGTGAGTCGCCGATCGGGGACGAGCGGGGTCAGGTCGTCGAACGGGATGCGTCCGCGCAGGCACTCGACGGGCATGCCGTCCACCGCTTCGACGTGGAGCAGCGCGAAGTACTTCTCGCCGTCCTTCGGAGGGCGGACCGGGCCGGCGATCTCGTGCCCCTGCTTGAGGTTCAGTCGCCGGATCTGGCTCGGGCTGACGTAGATGTCGTCGGGTCCGGCGTTGTAGCTGTACCGGCGCGAGCGCAGGAAGCCGAAGCCTTCGGGGAGGATGTCGAGCGTGCCCTCGCCCCAGCCGAGGCCTCGCGCGGTGACCTTCTTCTTGAGGATCTGGAAGATCAGCTCCGCGCGTCCGAGCCCGAGGTGGCTCTCGACGCCGACCTCGTCCGCGAGCTGCTGCAGCTGACCCATCGGCAGTGCCTGGAGCCGGGGGATCTCGTAGTCGGTCGACTTGGCCTGTTCGTAGGCCTCGTCGCGAGAGGTCTGTGCTGCCGACTGCGGCGAGGTTGCGTCGCCGGCGGATGGCTGGGTGTTCACGGGGGGCTGCCTGGACCGGGCGGGACCGTGCATCGCGCTCGGTTCCGCTTCACGTGGGGGGAAGGGAGGGCGCAGCGTGGGGATCGGGCTCCGTCGCACCCGGTAGCGCGATCGAAGCGGGTCGATCGACGCTCCAGGCCTGCAGAAGCCTCTCCACCTGCTGCGCTGCGTGCTGGAGGGTGGAGGAATTGTCGAGGATAGCCGTGGCTCGAGACCTTTTCACAGGGAGGGGGAGCTGGGCGGCCTCCCGGCGGGCGAGCTCCGCTGGGGCCCATCCCCTGGCGGCTGCGCGGGCCCGCCGCGCATCGTCCGGGGTGTCGACGAAGATCACGGCGTCGCAGGCGTCGACCAGACCGCCCTCGAGGAGGAGCGGAACGTCGAGCACCGCGGATCGGCCCGCTTCCCGGGCTCGGGCGAGGCCCGACAGCAGCCGGGCGCGGATCGCCGGGTGGGTGAGCGCGTCCAGGTCGGCGCGTGCCGCGGGGTCGCCGAACGCGACCTCGGCGAGCGCTGCGCGGTCCAGCGGATGGGGGAGTGGAGGCACGAGCTCGCCGAAGCGCTGGCGCAGTGCGGCCCGGACCTCCGGGAGATCGGTGGTCTCCCGGGCGACGGCGTCGGCGTCGAGCCGGACGAAGCCTGCTTCCTCGAGCAGTCGGGCGATCGCAGACTTGCCGCTCGCGATGCCGCCGGTCACCCCGACCACGAGCGGTGCGCCGGTCCCGGAGTCCCCGGGGGCGGTCGGGGGCGGGCCATCTGCAGAAGGATGTGGGTTCTGCGCCAAGCTCATCGTGTCTTGCCTTGACCCTGTCCGACGGACGCTCCTAGAATCCCCGGCTCTTCTCCCCTCTTCGACCCCTCTCTGGCTCTCACGGGCTGGATGGAACCGGCGCGGTGGGGCACTCGCCCAGGCGAGTCGCCGCACGGCCCACCGAACACCCTCCGGACGCTGAGAACGCTGGTCACAACAGTCACGGTACCAGGAGCACCGGCCATGCACACCCGCCAGTCGGGCGCGGCGCACGTCAACGTCTTCTTCTTCCTCGTCATGCTGGTCCTGTTCCTCGCAGCGATGGGGACGGCCTACGTCACGATGGAGAAGAACAACGAGCTGATCGAGAAGGCCCGGAGCGCTGATGCGCGTACCGCGGACGTCGAGAAGCAGCTCTTCATCTACAAGCACTACGTCGAGGACCTCGCCAAGGAAGTCGGCGAGACCGGCACCTACGCCGGCCGCGAAGGCTTCAACTACTCCGAGTACGGCAACCCCGCCCCGCTCGAGAACGTGGCGGTCCCGGCTCGGGTCCGCACGGTGATGTCGGACTTCGCGAAGGCCGTGAAGGTTCCCGAGTCGCGCGAGCTGTCCAACCTCTTCGGCCTCGTCCAGGGCTCGTTCGACAAGTTCACGACGCAGATCGCGAACATGAACAGCCAGAAGACGGTCGTCGAGAACGAGGCCGCGGAGCTCAAGAGCCAGATCTCGAAGCTCACGTCCGACCAGCGGAAGTCCGTCGACCAGCTGAACGCCACCGTGCGTCAGCAGCAGAGCGACTTCACCGCTGCGCTCAACGAGAAGGACAGCCGCCTCGTCGCCGCGAACACCGAGTTCACCCGCATCCGCGAGGAGAAGTCGGACATGGCCGCCGAGCACGCTCGGGTCGTCGCCGACTTCCGTCGTCAGATGGAGAACCTGAACGCCCGCATCGACGCAGCGTCCGACAAGGTCAAGCTCGTCAACCCGGGTGACTCGCCGGACGGCATGGTCCTCGACGCTTCGCAGGCGACGGGCCTCGCGTGGATCAACCTCGGTCGCGTCGACATGCTGCCGGTCGGCACGACGTTCGAGATCATCAAGCCGAGCACGGGCGAGATCAAAGCCTACGGCACGGTGCGCAACGTCGAAGAGACGCGCGCCGAAGTCCGGATCGCTGGTCTGAAGGATCGCTACGACCCGGTCATGGCCGGCGACATGGTCCGCAACGACCTCTACAGCCCGAACATGCGCCACACCATCTACCTGATGGGTCGCTTCGGTCTGCCCTACTCGCGTCCGATGGTGAAGACGCTGCTCGAGAACCTCGGCAACAAGGTCGTCGACAAGCTCGGCCCGGGCGTCGACCTGATCCTGCTGGGAGCGGACTCGATCAACGAGGACGGCTCGGGCTTCACCTCGATCACCGAGGACCCGGACTACGAACTCGCCAAGTTCCTCCGCATCGAGATGGCGCCGCTGTCCAAGGTGCGCCAGTACCTGAAGCTGAACGACGACAACATCGGCTCGCGCTGATCCGACGCGGATCAGCGGTTCGCCTGCGGTCCTCCGCAGGTCGAGTCATCGCGAGAGCAGGGGCCGGGCAACCGGCCCCTCGTCGTTTGGGGCGGTCGCCACGCGGATGTTCCGCGTGCTGGGACCGCGCGACCGGAGTCGCTAGATTCGCCGCCCACCGATGTCCGCAAGCGCGACGACGACACCCCAGGGCGAGCGCGAAGACGACGATCTCGCGCGCATGTCCTTCGGGGACCACCTGGAGGAGTTGAGGCGACGACTGATCCGTGCGCTCGGCGCCGTGGTCCTCGCTGCGCTCGTCGTGGTCCCGTTCAAGAACGAGGTCACCGAGGTCTACACCGCGCCCTACGAGGTGATGTGGATCGCGGCCTACGAGCAGTTCCTCGACGGACTCGACCAGGAAGTCGCGGCCGCGAAGGCCGCGGGCACGGAGCTGCACCCCGACAAGCAGGCGATCGTCGCGTTCCACGCGTCGCGGCGGCAGGCGATCCTCGACGGGACCTACCCGCAAGATCTCTATCCGCTGATCTACTCGCAGGGGAACTTCCGGCTCCCGCGGACCCTGAAGGCGCTCGGTGGGCTCGAGGACTTCTGGGTGTTCATGGGCGCTGTGATCCTCGCATCCCTGCTGCTCGCTGCGCCCGTCGTGCTCTACCAGGCGTGGGCCTTCATCGCTGCGGGGCTGTACCGGGCCGAGCGGAAGGCGATCCTGCGCTACTTCCCGTTCGCGGTCCTGCTCCTCGTCTGCGGCGCGTCGTTCGGCTACTTCGTCGTCGTGCCGGCTGGGCTCTTCTTCCTGATCCAGCTCATGAACTGGGCGCGCGTCGAATCGATGATGTCGGTCGCGCTCTACTTCAGCTTCCTCCTGACGCTGACGGCGGCCCTGGGGGTGATCTTCCAGCTGCCGCTCGTGATGCTCGGCCTGCAGAAGGTCGGCCTCGTCAGCCACGAGGCGATGAAGAAGAACTGGCGCCACGTCGTGCTCGGCATGTTCATCGTGTCGGCGATGCTGACTCCGCCGGACCCGTTCACGCAGATCCTGATGGCGGTGCCGATGACATCCCTCTACCTGATCGGGCTGCTGCTCACCGCGCGGAGTGCGCGGGCGGCGGAGGCCCTGGCTTGAGCGGCCCGCGGGCCGAGATCATCGCGATCGGCGACGAGCTGCTGCACGGCAGCGCGATCGACACGAACTCGTCGTGGCTGTCGCAGCAGCTCGAGGCGCTCGGAGTGCACGTCGATCGATTCACCGTCGTCGGGGACGAGCCCGGTGCGTTCGAGGTGGCGCTGCGGGGGGCTCGTGACCGTGTCGAACTCGTGGTGTCCACGGGCGGACTCGGGCCCACCGAGGACGATCGCACCCGGCACGAGGCGGCCGCGGTCGCCGGTGTGGGACTCCGGTTCGATCCCGACAGCTGGGAGTGGATCGGCGAGTGGTTCGCCGCGCGTGGACGCGTGCTCTCGGAGGACAACCGACGGCAGGCGCTGGTCCCGGACGGGGGGGCCGCGCTGCGCAATGACTTCGGCACGGCGCCGGGGCTCGCCATGGACCTGGGCAGCGCGCGTTTCTACGCGCTGCCCGGCGTGCCGTCCGAGATGCGGGGCATGTTCGGGGCGCAGGTGCAGCCAGACCTCGCGGCGCGTTTCGCCGGCCGGCTGCGTCCGGTCGTCCACCGCACGCTGAACGTGCTCGGTCCGACCGAGGCCGCGCTCGGTGCCCGCATCGCAGACCTGATGTCGGCCGTCGACGGCGATGTCCGGGTCGGCGTGACCGCGCACTTCGGGCTGCTGCGGGTCCGCATCGCGGCGCACGGTCACGACGTCGCCGAAGCCGAGAGGCTCGCGGATGCGGCGGCGGACGAGGTGCGCCCACGGCTCGGTGACGAACTCGTCTACGAAGGGGACCTGGACCTCGCAGGGCGACTCGTCGAGCAGCTGCGGCACCTGGGGCTGACCGTCGCGACCGCCGAGTCCTGCACCGGTGGGCTGGTCGCCCGCGCGCTCACCGACCAGCCGGGCTCTTCCGCAGTGTTCCCCGGTGGACTCGTCTGCTACTCGAACGAGAGCAAGGTCCGTGATCTCGGAGTGTCCCCCCAGGATCTGGAGCGTGACGGAGCCGTGTCCGAAGCGGTCGCCGGGCAGCTCGCGCGCGGCGTGGCGGAGCGGTTCGGGGCGGACATCGGTATCGGCATCACCGGGATCGCTGGGCCGGACGGCGGATCTGCCGACAAGCCGGTCGGCACCGTGTGGTTCGGCCTCCACCTCCGGGACGGTGGGACCCGGACGTGGGAGCGTCGGATCGCGCCGGTCAACCGGTCGTTCGTCCGCGAACGGGCCTCGTTCGAGGCGCTCGCTGCGGTTCTGCGCGCGCTGCGCGCAGACGGCTGAAGGATTCGGCCGGTGCCGTCCGAAGATTGACAGCGGGGTGGGAGCTGCTATCGTCCTCCGCCCCGATCGGCCCCGGCCGGTCACGCTCTTCGGTATGGTGTAATTGGCAGCACGACGGTTTCTGGTACCGTTAGTCCTGGTTCGAGTCCAGGTACCGAAAAACGTGCGGGCGCGACCAGAGCCCGCAGCCGAGACCGGCCGATTCGTCCCCGTGGCGCGTCGGCCGTTTTCCTACCCGGTGGTGTAATTGGCAGCACAGCTGGTTTTGGTCCAGCTAGTTCAGGTTCGAGTCCTGGCCGGGTAATCGTTCCTCTGACGAACCCAAGCGGCGCCCGCTAGAGTCCAGGCATGGAGAGAACGACGCGGGACGGGCGTGTCGCTGCCGACCCGGTGGCCCGCCCGACAGCCCCTTCCGATCTGACCCAGCCGGAAGCGGGGGCCCAGCGGGACGCGGAGGCCCTGCTCGCCGCGCTCAGGCAGGCAGGCATCCATCCGGCCTACCGAGAAGCGGTCCGACGCTGCGTCGACGAGCCGGACGCCCAGTGGCGGTTCTGCTGTGGCAGCAGCTGCGACCCCTGCGTCGAACAGATCGGCCGCGCGGTCGATGCCTACCGCTCACACCTCGCGGCCAGCGGCCGGCCGCGGTGAATCTGGCCCCGTCGTCCTCGGGTTGCGTCGTCGCAGCTCGCGGTTGCCGAGCTGTCCGCAGGCGGCCATCACGCCGCGCCCCTTCGTGATCCGCCTTCGGACCGGAAGTCCCTCTTCGCGGAGCCAGCCGACGAAGCGTTCGATCTCCTCGGCCGTCGGTGCTCGGCACAGTGGCGCGGTCCCGGGGTTGTAGGGGATCAGGTGCACCATCACCCGCCCCAGCGGAGCGCAGAACGCGGCGACAAGTGCGGCATCCTCTCGGCGGTCGTTGATGCCGGGCATCAGGCACCAGTGGATGCCGAGCTGCCAGTTGCGGCGGGGGCGGGCAGCGATGAGCGCCTGCTGCACTTCGGCGAGGGGCCACCGCCGGGTCAACGGCATGATGCGCGCGCGCGTCTCGTCGTCGGCTGCGTTGAGGCTCAGCGACAGGTTGACCCGTCGTAGCCCTGCTGCAGCGAACGCCTGCAGGCCGTCGACGTGGCCGGACGTGCATACCGTGATCCGGTCCTGCGCGAAGCCGAGTCCGC
>JAQCBR010000143.1 GCA_027621295.1 Planctomycetota bacterium | reverse complement strand
GTCCGGCGCCGGTGACTCGCGGTGCGCGTCCGGCTCCCCGTGGCGCCGCGCCGACGCGGCGCCAGGCCGCAGCCCCCGCTTCGACTCCGGCTCGCAAGGGTGGGGTCATGGTCGCGGTGCTCGCCACCGTCTTCCTCGCCGCCTCGGTGGCCGGGGTCGTCTACCACTACCTGCAGAACCAGGGCTGAGCGCGCATGGTCCAGAACAAGCCGATGAGCGCCAACGAGCGCCTGCGTCACGACCGCCTGACCTTCTACAAGGAAGACGTCGAGAAGATCGATCGGCTGCTCGCCGAGTTCCTTCGGCTGTCGGGCGCGAAGTGTGCGCTGCTGATCGACAAGGAGGGACACCTCGTCACGCGCCGTGGCGAGGTCCGGTCGATCGACATGGACACGATCTCGGCGCTGGTCGCCGGCTCCTTCGCTGCAACGAAGGAGATGGCGAGGTTGCTCGGCGAAGACGAGTTCACGGCGCTCTACCACCAGGGCATGCGTGACAACATCCAGCTGTCGCTGGTCGGAGATCGGACGCTGTTGACGATCCTCTTCGATGACCGCACGACCGTCGGGATGGTGCGGCTCTACGCGAACGAGACCGCGAAGAAGCTCGGCGACATCTTCCGTCACGCCGAGGCGCGCGAGGCGCCCGACGTCGCGCTCGACTCGGGCTACGGTGACTCGGCGAAGAAGCGGCTCGACAACCTGTTCGACTGACGCGTCACCGCGTTCGCTCCGAGGCCGGGCCATGTCCCGGCCTCGCGTCGTTACGGCCCGGTGGCATCGGGCTCATGGGGTCGCGCGGGAGAAAAATGTCAGAAAATCCGCCCGCCGCCTGAAGGCTGAGCAAGATCCGCCAACATGGCATGCAAACCGCCCAGCATAGCCAAGCTTAGGACTTCGCAAATTGGGTGAAACCCGTCAAGTCGCGGTATCTGCCGACAGCATCGGGATTTCGGTAAATCGCACGCGAGCTCGCGCCGATCTGGAGGGTGACCCGTGCAGGAGCTGGGCGAACTTGCATCCGCAGTTCTCCGGTCTGCCACTCGAACGCAACAAGAGGAACTGACAATGGCTGCTAAGAAGAAGGCGACGAAGAAGGCCGCGAAGAAGCCGGCCGCCAAGAAGGCTGCGAAGAAGCCGGCCGCGAAGAAGGCCGCCAAGAAGCCTGCTGCCAAGAAGCCTGCTGCCAAGAAGGCAGCGAAGAAGCCGGCCGCGAAGAAGGCTGCGAAGAAGCCTGCCGCCAAGAAGGCGACTGCCAAGAAGGCGACCGCCAAGAAGGCCACCCGTCGTCGCTGAGCCGCACGGGTCGCCCCGGCCGCCCAGGCCGAGGCGCGAAGGGCGAGGTCCTCGAGGACCTCGCCTTTTTTCGTTACCGGCGCCGGCGATGGAGCGGCTGCGGTCCGGGTCGGCGACCCTCCTGCGCCGGACTCAGGAGAGGCGAGTGCCGTCCGGTGTTGCCGGATCTGGTGCGATGAGCCGGGGCTTGCCGTCGTCTCCGTCCCCGGCCATCAGCATCCCGTTCGAGTCGATTCCGCGCAGGCGTCGCGGCGCAAGGTTGGTGACTGCGACGACCCGCCTCCCGACCAGTTCCTCGGGTGCGTAGCTCGCGGCGATGCCCGACACGATGGTCCTCGTCTCGAACCCGAGATCGACCTCCAGGACGAGCAGGCGGTCGGCCTTGGGGTGACTCTCTGCGCGGCGGATCGTGCCCGCTCGCATGTCCACGGCCGCGAAGGTGTCGAACTCGATCGTCGTCGCGACAGGATCGTGGGTCGGCTCGGGGGTTTCGCTCTGCGTCTCGGCTTCCATGTGTTCTCTCAGGGTGCGCAGCCGCTCTTCCTCGGCGGCCACTCGCTGATCGGGGAACTTCGTGAACAGTGCCGCCTTCTCCTGGCCGCGCGCGTCGGTGAAGCGCGGCAGACAGGACGTCAGCGGAGCGCCCGGGATCGCACCGGGTTCGGTCGGTCGGGCGCCGACAGCGTCCAGGGAGGGCGCGGTCCCTGCCGCGCCGATCGATGCGAACAGCGTGGCGGACGTGGTCGGCATGACCGGCGCGACCAGGTGTGCGAACGCGCGGATCATCTCCACGCAGACGCGCATCACCTGGGCGGCTCGGGGGCGGCCGTCCTCGGTCTTGACCGACGTCCACGGCGCCTCGGTGTCGTAGTAGCGGTTGCACTCGTGTCCGAGCGCCATGACCGCCTGGCACGCACGTCGGAAGCGGAACGCCGACAGGTGCTCCCGGACTTCGGCGGCGGCGCGCTCCGCGGCGGCGTACAGCGCACCGTCGGCGGCGGTCTCCGCGCCGCACGCAGGCACTTCACCGTCGAAGAACCGCTCGATGAACCGCAGCGTGCGGGACACGAAGTTGCCGAGGTTGTCGGCGAGGTCGCCGTTGATGCGCGCCTGGAACTCGGTCCACGTCCAGTCGGAGTCCGCCGTCTCCGGCATCATCGTGCAGAGCGCGTAGCGCAGCGCGTCGACGGGGACATCGGCGATCGCCTCATCGGGGATCATCCAGCCCGAGGACGTGTTGAACTTGCGGCCCTCGAAGTTGAAGAACTCGTTGGCAGGCACGTTCTCGGGGAGGATCCAGCCCTTTCCGGCGCCACGCAGGATCGTCGGGAAGACGACCGCGTGGAACGTGATGTTGTCCTTGCCGATGAAGTGGAACAGCTTCGTCGCCGGGTCCTTCCAGAGCTCTTCGAAGCGCTCGGGCTGGCCGCGATCCGTCCAGTACTGCCGGCTGATCGACAGGTAGCCGATCGGTGCGTCGAACCAGACGTAGAGGACCTTCCCGTCGGCGCCATCGACCGGCACCGGCACTCCCCACGGCAGATCGCGGGTGATCGGGCGTGCGCGCAGGTCCTCGAGGTCGGCCAGCACGAAGTTCTCGACGTTCGGCTTCCACTGCCCCCGCTTGCTCTCGATCCACGCGCGGAGCCACTCGTCCCGAGCGCGACCCAGGTCGAGGTACCAATGCGTGGTCTCCCGGAGGACCGGCGTGCTCCCGTCCAGGCTGCACTTCGGGTCGATCAGCTGGCGCGCATCGAGATACTTGCCGCAGGCCGGGCACTCGTCGCCGCGGGCGTTCTCGTGTCCGCAGAGGTAGCAGGTACCGGTCACGTAGCGGTCCGGCAGGAATCGGCCCAACGCCTCGCTGAAGAACTGCTCCTCGGTCTTCTCGAGCAGGTAGCCCTCCGCCTGCAGGTCGAGGAAGAACTGCTGTGCGAGTGCGCGGTGGTGGGGGTTGCGGTGGTGCGACGTGCCGGAGAACACGTCGAACTCGATCCCCATCCGGCGCAGGGTGTCGTCGATCGTCGTGTGCCAGTGGTCGACGTAGGCCTCGTAGGGAGTGCCCTCGCGCTCGGCCTTGAGCGTGATCGCGACACCGTGCTCGTCCGTGCCGCAGACGAAGTGGACGTCGTCCCCGCACATGCGGCGGTAGCGCACGTAGACGTCCGCGGGGAGGTAGGCTCCGACGACGTGTCCGAAGTGGATCGGACCGTTCGCGTACGGCAGGGCGGACGTGACGATGATCTTCTCGGCCATGGGTCTCCGGGGCTCGTGCGGACCCGGCAAGGTAGCGCCGTTCCCGGCCGATGCGAGTCGGGTCCGCGGTTCCGGCGACGGAGCGTCCCGGGAGGGTGCGGCGCGTGGTCGTCAGCCGCGGCGGTCCAGCCGGAAGTACTGGGCGGACACCGCGACCGCGGTCGCAGGGGTGAGCAGCAGGAAGTTGAACAGGGGCACCAGCAGGCCGACCTGGAAACCCAGGCCCAGGCCGATGGCCCGGGGCAGGTTTCCCCGGATCAGCGCCCGCCGCTCGCCGAGCGAGTAGCCGCGTCGGCTGCACGGGATCTCGAACCAGACGATCGCGTTGCAGTAGGCCCCGATCAGCGTTGCCAGCAGCGCGCCCACGCCGGTCAGCGAGAGGAGCAGCAGGGGAACCAGCAGCGTGAGCTGGAGCCCGAGGATCCTCGCTGCCGCCCGCAGACCCTGGACGAGGCTCGGCCAGAAGCCGAGGTCCAGTGCCGGGGAGGGGCGACCGATCCATGCCTCCTCCGTCGCCTGTGCGAGGGGGTCGAGGAAGGGGCCCAGGACCGTTTCGATGAGCACGGGTGCGGTGAACCAGAGCGTCACGGTCGCGAGCACCAGGGCGATCACTCCTCCGGCGAAGCCGACGATCGATGCCAACCAGCCGTCGGCGTCGATCCAGCCGTCGACCAGTCCTCCGAACAGCGACCAGCTCCCCCAGAAGATCAGGCTGAAGCAGGCGAGGAGCGTGACGAGGTTGGCGAGCACGGGCAGCGTGAGCCGCCCGACGTAGGCCTTGTCGTGGAGAAGGCTGATCGTGGCTGCGAAGACGCTGGAGAAGCCCTCCAGGAACTCGCTCAGCGCGGCACCCCGTCTGGCTGCCGGAGCCTTCCCGTCACGGGGGCTGCGCACCGTCCCGCCACAGCGGTCGCACGACGGTGTCTCCAGCGGATAGCCGCAGGCGGGACAGCGGGACACGGGTGCTGCGGCCATCCCGCGATGCTACCGGGGGCACCGCGGCCGGCAGAAGCATCGGCCTCGCCGGGGGCACGGCTTGCCGCCGACTCCCGGGCTGGGACAGTTCGGCACCGACCGCTTCCCAACGGTTCCCGACCGTCCTATCGTCGCCGGCTTCCCTCAAATCACGATCGCGCCCAATCGAGACCGATGAGCCAGTTCAAGGCGGCTGATTTCTACCAGATCGACGACCTGTTCACCGAAGAGGAGCGGATGGTGCGTGACACGGTCCGCGACTGGGTCACCGACAACTTCCTGCCCGTCGTCGAGGAGCACAACCGGGCCGGCACGTTCCCGATGGAACTGGTCCCGGCGCTCGGTGAGCTCGGTGTCTTCGGCGCGAACCTCGAGGGCTACGGCTGCGCAGGGATGTCGAGCACGGCGAACGGCTTGATCTGCCAGGAGCTCGAGCGCGGCGACTCCGGCCTCCGGTCGTTCGTGTCCGTCCAGGGCTCGCTCTGCATGTTCCCGATCCACTCCTACGGGACCGAGGAGCAGAAGCAGAAGTGGCTGCCGGGCATGGCCGCCGGGAAGCTGATCGGCTGCTTCGGGCTGACCGAGGCGGACTTCGGCTCGAACCCGAGCGGGATGCTGACCCGGATCGAGGACAAGGGTGACCACTACCTGCTGAACGGGTCGAAGTACTGGATCACCAACGGCTGCATCGCCGACCTCGCGATCGTGTCCGCGAAGCTCGACGGGGTGGTTCGGATGATCGTCGTCGAGAAGGGCACGCCCGGGTTCTCGACGAACACGATCAAGAACAAGTTCTCGCTGCGGGCATCGGTGACCTCGGAGCTGGTCTTCGAGGACTGCAAGGTCCCGAAGGAGAACCTGCTGCCCGGGATCGAAGGGCTGAAGGGACCGCTCTCGTGCCTGAACTCGGCCCGCTTCGGGATCGCGTTCGGCGCGGTCGGCGCGGCGATGGCTGTCTACGACGAGGCGCTGCGCTACTCGCAGAACCGGATCATGTTCGACAAGCCGATCGGCCGCTTCCAGCTGGTCCAGAACAAGCTGGTCTGGATGGTCAACGAGATCACCAAGGGTCAGCTCCTCGCGTGGCGCATGGGCCAGCTCAAGGACTCCGACCGCCTGCACCACACGCACGTGTCGCTCGCGAAGCGCAACAACTGCTGGATGGCGCTCGAGTGCTGCCGCCTCGCGCGCGACGTGCTCGGCGCCAACGGCATCACCGACGAGTACCAGACGATGCGGCACATGTGCAACCTGGAGTCGGTGATCACCTACGAAGGCACGCACGACATCCACGGCCTGATCGTCGGCCGTGAAATCACCGGCCTCGACGCCATCATGTGAGCGCGGGGCTGGGGAGTGGGTCCTCGGGGCCCGCGTCCACCAGTCCCAGCCGCCGAGATCCCGTTGGTCGACCATTCCCTGCCCCAGACGTTCCGCGAGCGCATCGAACGCTTCCTCGCGGAGCTGGAGGAGGCGGGGCCTGCGATTCGCTCGGCGTTCGAGCAGGGTGAACCCGAGGAAGCTGCTCCCGCCGTCCAGGCCGCGGTGGGGCGACTCGGCCCTGAGCTCGCATGGCGCCTGTGCCCGGGCCGTGGAGAGGAGCGGCTGGGACTCGCGCTGTCCGCGGAGGGCAATCGGCACCTGCGTCTCCTGACCGGCTGGGCGGTCGATCAGCAGGACGAGGCGGGTGGTCTCGACCTGTTCCCCTCCAAGCCAGCCTCGCCGCTCGACGGGGATTGGGTGCTCGGCATCCAGGGACACAGGCTCGACGCCGAGGAATTCCGGGCCAGCGCGCAGATCGACCCCGCGCACGGCGCGGTGGACGTCCAGCTGCACCACCCCGGCTTCTCCGACTGCGAGGAACGCACCCGCACCTGGGCGGCGTTGCTCTGGCTCGACGAGGCGCTGGGCGAAGACCTCGTCATGCGCGGGGTCGGCTCGGTCGAGACCTCGACGGAGCCCGCTGGCGAGGATGCGGTCGACGCCGTCCAGCTCGTCGCCCGCGTGCGTGCGTTGATCCAGGAGATCGGCGGCGATCCCGACCAGGGGCCGAACCGCGCTCACCACATGGTCCGGATTCCCGAGGAGTCTGCGCAGGAGGGGCGGTTCCGGGCCGATGCGAGGTTCGGCACGACCCGCTTCCTGCCGGTTCTGGGGCTGTGGTTGGACGAGGATGCGAGAGACCCGCTCACTCCCTACGGCGCTGGCTACGCCGCGGTCGGTTTCCCGCTCGACCGTCTGGAGGAAGGTCGGGCGGCCGACCAGCGTGGGGAGGTGGAGGACGCGATCGAGGAGGCATTGGCTGCTCGCGGTGCCGGCACGGTCCTCGGCGGGATGTTCGGTCCGCACCGGGCCTACGTCGACATCCTGGCCGTCGACGCTGACCGTGCCGAGGACGCGGTTCGTGCGGCGCTGGCCGGCTCCCCGCGCGTCGGCGAAGCCGAGATGATCTTCCTGGCGGACCGGGACCGATCGATCCGGGTCAAGTAGCCGCGGTCGCAGCCGTGGTCCCGGGCGACGGGCCGTTGCGGCGCCGTGGAGCTGCACTCCAGTCCGGGCGAAAGAGTCTCGCGCCTCCGGGCGTCGTCGGGGGGTGCTGGACGCGCCGGGGCGAGCCCTGGGTCTGCGGTCGTCGCGCGGGGTACGGCCCGCGTCCGGCGCGTGCTCGTGCATCGGCCGGAGTACCCATGTCCCGACAGACCAGTGTCCGCCATCAGTTCGTCTTCGCGTTCGAGGAGGGCGACAGCCGCGACAAGATGCTGCTGGGGGGCAAGGGAGCCAACCTCTGCGAGATGACGCAGATCGGCCTGAAGGTGCCGCCGGGATTCACGATCACGACCGAGGCGTGCCTCGCGTTTCTCGAAGCCGGAGAGCTTCCGGAGGGGCTCATCCAGGAGGTGCGCGACCAGATCGCGCTCGTCGAGGAGAAGACCGGCAAGCGTTTCGGCGGGGCCGAGAACCCGCTCCTCGTGTCGGTGCGATCGGGCTCCGCGATGTCCATGCCGGGGATGATGGACACGATCCTGAACCTCGGGTTGAACGCGACGACGCTCCGCGGGCTGATCGACGCCACCGGGGACGAGCGCTTCGGCTACGACGCGTTCCGGCGATTCCTCCAGCTCTTCGGGAAGATCGCGCTCGGGGTGCCCGACGAACCCTTCGACCAGGCCATGGTCGCCCTGAAGCGCGAGGAGGGCGTCGAGTCGGACGTCGAACTCGGCGCACCTGCACTCCAGCGGCTCTGCGCGGTCTTCGAGCGGATCATCGAGGAGCGGGCTGGGCGCAGGTTCCCGGAGGACCCGCACGAACAGCTCGAGCTCTCGATCCGAGCGGTGTTCCGCTCCTGGATGGGCAAGCGGGCCGTCGACTACCGCCGCCAGTTCCGGATCACACCGGACATGGCGAACGGCACGGCCGTCAACGTGTGCGCGATGGTGTTCGGCAATCTCGGCGAGGACTGTGCGACCGGGGTCGGCTTCACGCGCAACCCGGGAACGGGTGAGAACGCGATCTACGGCGAGTACCTGGTCAACGCGCAGGGTGAGGACGTCGTCGCCGGGATCCGGACACCGAAGCCGATCGGGTCGATGGAGAGCGAGATGCCGCGGCTCTACCGGGAGCTCCTCACGCTCCGCGAGCGTCTCGAGCGGCACTATCGCGAGGTCCAGGACTTCGAGTTCACCATCGAGCGTGGGGAGCTCTTCTGCCTCCAGACGCGCAACGGCAAGATGAACGCGCGGGCGACCGTGGTCACCTCGGTCACGATGTTCGAAGAGGGGCTGATCGATCGCGAGCGGGCCCTGCTCCGCGTCCATCCACAGCTGCTCGAGCAGCTGATGGTGCCGACTCTCGCCCCCGATCACGGGTCCGAGCCGATCGCGCGTGGTCTTCCCGCTTCTCCGGGTGCTGCGTCGGGGCGCATCGTCTTCGACGCGGACACCGCCGAGATGCGAGGCAAGGCGGGGGACCGCGTCCTCCTGGTGCGCGAGGAGACCAAGCCCGAGGACATCCACGGGTTCTTCGTCGCACAGGGCATCCTGACGAGCCGCGGCGGCAAGACTTCCCACGCGGCCGTCGTGGCACGCGGCATGGGCAAGCCCTGCGTGTCGGGATGCGCGGCGATCGAGATCGACGTCCGGGAACGGGTTGCCAAGGTCGGACAGCACGTGCTGTCCGAAGGCGACGTCATCACGATCGATGGCAGCACCGGCGACGTCTACCTGGGAGAGATCCGGACCGTCGAGGCCGCCTTCTTCGATGAGCTCCGCACGCTCCTCGCCTGGGCTGACGAGGTTGCCACCGTTCGGGTCTTCGCGAACGCGGACACGCCGATCGACGCGGAGCGAGCGCGGCGGTTCGGGGCGATGGGCGTCGGACTCTGTCGGACCGAGCGGATGTTCAACGACGTCGACCGCCTGCCCATCGTCCAGGAGATGATCCTCGCCGACACGACGGAGGAGCGGCAATCGGCTCTGGACCGGCTGCTGCCGATCCAGCGGCGTGACTTCGTGGGGATTCTCCGGGCGATGGAAGGGCAGCCGGTGACCGTCCGACTCCTCGATCCTCCGATCCACGAGTTCCTGCCGACGGCGGAGCAGCTCGAGTTCGAGATCCGGCACCTGCGTGACCTCCGGCGTGCGATCCGGAGCATGGGGGACCTGCCGGACACACTGAAGCTCCTCGACCCGCAGCTGCACCGACAGTTCGTCGACAGCCTCGACAACCTGCACGGGTCGCTCGAGAAGTACCAGCGCTCGGAGCGCATCGAACACCTGCTGCGACGGCGCGAGCGGATGCTGCACAAGGTCCACGTGCTGCACGAGGTCAATCCGATGCTCGGGCACCGCGGCGTCCGTCTGGGCATCACGTCGCCGGAGATCTACGCGATGCAGATCCGTGCGATCCTCGAGGCGACCGCCGAATGCCAGACGGAGGGTCTCGACGTCCGGCCCGAGATCATGGTCCCCCAGGTCTGCACGGCGGCCGAACTCGAGCGCGTGCACGGTCTCGTCGACGCGATCAGGCCCGACGTCGAGCGGTCCCACGGTGTCCGGCTGAGGTTCAGGTTCGGCACGATGGTCGAGGTGGTCCGCGCTTGCATGCGCGCGGCGCGGCTCGCGCAGATCGCCGAGTTCTTCTCCTTCGGCACGAACGACCTGACGCAGGCCACGTTCTCGTTCTCGCGCGAGGACGCGGAGAACAAGTTCCTTCCGATGTACAACGAGACCGGGATCCTCAGGGACAACCCGTTCGAGGTCCTGGACGTGAAGGGCGTCGGCCGCCTGATGCAGATGGCCGTGCGCTGGGGGCGTGAGACCCGGCCGGACCTGAAGGTCGGCATCTGCGGCGAACAGGGTGGCCATCCGGATTCCA
>JAQCBR010000142.1 GCA_027621295.1 Planctomycetota bacterium | reverse complement strand
CCACCGCTCGCGAAGATCCCGTGGAGTGCCCGGTCGTAGCTGGTCGCCGGGTCACGGCCGTACAGCGCCTGCTTCTCCTGGTAGTAGGCGCGGAGCGTCTGCCGGACACGCGGCAGCGAGTCGGGCATCGCCCTGGAACGCACGGGCGCGACCTGGTCCGCGATCTCCGCCATCAGCGCGTCGACGCACTCGAGCTTGCGGAGCGCCGGCCAGGCCCGGTACTGGTCACGCCACTGCGCCCGGGGCGTCAGCCACACCGCGAACGTCTCCGCGAAGTCCTCGAGCGGATGACTCTGCGCATACCAGAGGTCGAGGTGTTGGACGTGGTCCCGACTGCCCAGCCGCGGCAAGTACGAGTCCCGTCAGGGCTCGGACGGCGAGCCGAACGCCTCTCGCCAACTCTTGCGCCGACGCAGCCGGTAGGCGTTGTCGATCGCATGACCGCACTCGTGACGGAGGATGCGCATGCACGCCGCGTGGCCGCCCCCTTCGACCTCGAACATCATCGAGTGCTCGAGCGCGCAGAGCCGCGGGTGGGCAAGGTAGAACGGAATCGCGAACCCGGTGACGCGGTCGGGGGTGAACCAGTCCGTCGACAGCCATACGTGCGGCCGGAAGCGGAGGCCGCAGCGCGCGAGGTCGTCGTGGAGCCGCTCGACCCGCCGTTCGAGCGCTGTGTCCGCCACCGTCAGACCCAGATCGCAGAGGCGCACGTCGAGAAGCTCCTCACGCGGCAGGTCGATCCACCACGGGGACTTGCTGCGCCTCGTTGCTCGACGGGCCGCCATCGGACCAAGGATGCACGACACGGATCACGACGGCCAGCGCACGCTGCCCGGCCGCGTTGATCACCCCAAGTCACGTGGCTACCGTGTGCGCCGGGCGTCCCGCCCGAACCACGCCATGAAGCAGCTGCGACTGTTCGCCCTCCTCGTTCTCGCAGGCTTCACCTTCGCGGCATGCGGCGGCCCCTCGGAGCCGCAGGAACCCGGGAAGCTCCGCCTCGCGGTGATTCCGAAGGGCACCACGCACGAGTTCTGGAAGGCCATCCACGAGGGCGCACTGCGGGCCGCAGCGGAGCTCGACGTCGAGGTGATCTGGAAGGGCCCGCTGAAGGAGAACGACCGCGCCGAGCAGATCAAGGTCGTCGAACAGTTCGCGGCCCAGGGCGTCGACGGCATCGCGCTGGCTCCGCTCGACTACAAGGCGCTCGTCCGGCCGGTGCAGTCGGCGATCCAGAAGAAGACCCCGGTGGTGATCTTCGACTCGGCCCTCGAAGGCGAGCCCGGCAAGGACTTCGCAGCGTTCGTCGCGACCAACAATGTCGAGGGCGGACGCATGGCTGCCCGCGCGATGCTCGATGCGCTCGACGGAGGCAAGGGCAAGGTCGTCATGCTGCGCTACCAGGTGGGTTCGGCCAGCACGAACGACCGCGAGAACGGCTTCCTCGAGGTCATGCAGGACCAGGACGGCATCGAGATCCTGTCGAGCGACCAGTTCGGAGGTGCCAGCGTCGAGTCGGCGAAGACCAAGGCATTGAACATGATCGAGGTGCTGCGCGCGGCCGACGCGGTGTTCTGTCCGAACGAGTCGGTCACCGTTGGCGTGCTGCGAGCGCTCGAGCAGGAGAACCTGACCGACGGCAAGGTCTTCGTCGGCTTCGACGCGACGCCCGTCCTGGTCGACGCGCTGCGCAAGGGAAGCATCGACGCGCTCGTCGTGCAGGACCCCGTGAACATGGGCTACCTCGCCGTGAAGGCGCTGGTCGCAGCGATCCGCGGCGAACCGGTCGAAGCCAGTATCGACACGCGCGTCGCCGTGGCCACGCCTGCGAACCTCGACGAACCCGACGTCGCACAGCTCCTCAAGTGAGCCCGCCCGGCGGAGGCCCAGGCGGCGCTGCCCCGCGTCTGCGCATGCGCGGCGTGTCGAAACGATTCGGCGCGACGGTCGCTCTGTCGAACGTCGACCTGGAAGTCCGGCCCGGCGAGGTCCACGCACTCCTCGGTGAGAACGGCGCGGGCAAGAGCACGCTGATGAAGATCCTGTCCGGTGCACTCGCTCCGGACTCCGGGACGCTGGAGCTCGACGGCGAGCGCTACAGCCCCTCGTCACCCCTGGACGGACGGCGAGCTGGCGTCGCGATGATCTACCAGGAGCTGTCGATCGCGCCGCATCTGTCGGTCGCCGAGAACGTGCTCCTCGGCGTCGAGCCGACGCGTGGCCTGCGCGTGCTCTGGGGCCCGCTCCGGGATCGCGCGCGCGACGCGTTGGCCCGCGTCGGCCGCGCCGACATCGATCTCGACCAGCCGGCGGGCCGACTGACGATCGCCGACCAGCAGCTCGTCGAGATCGCGCGATCGATCGCACTCGGCGCGCGCGTCGTGGTGCTCGACGAGCCGACGAGCAGCCTCGCGCAGGAGGACGTCGAGAGGCTGTTCCGACTGATCGGCGAGCTCCGGGATCGCGGCACCTCGGTCGTCTACATCTCGCACTTCCTGGAGGAGGTCCGCGCGGTCACCGACCGCTACACCGTTCTCCGCGACGGCGAGAGCGTCGGTGCGGGCGTGACGGCCGAGGCCACGCCGGAGGAGCTGGTCGCGCAGATGGTCGGGCGCGAGGTCGCCGAGCTCTATCCCCGTTCACCGCGGCAGCCGGGCGCTCCGGCGCTGGTCCTCGACCGTTTCGGCGGGCGCGCCCACCCGGACGCGGTCGACCTGCAGCTGCACCGCGGCGAGGTCGTCGGACTGGCCGGACTCGTCGGTGCGGGACGCACCGAACTGCTCCGCGCGATCTTCGGTCTCGATCCGGTCGTACGCGGCGACGTCCGCATGGCGCACGTGACCGGGCCGTCGTCCCCCGGTAACCGCTGGCGCCAGGGCGTCGGAATGGTCAGCGAGGACCGGAAGCGCGAGGGCCTCGCGCTCGGACTCTCGATCGCCGACAACCTCACGCTCGCACGGCAGCGGACGCTCCTCTCACCTCGCGCACTCGCGGCCGAGAGCCAGCCCTGGATCGAGAAGCTCGGCGTCCGCTGTCGTGACGCCGAGCAGACGATCGGTTCGCTGTCGGGCGGCAACCAGCAGAAGGTCGCGATCGCCCGCCTGCTCCATGCCGACGTCGACGTCCTGCTCCTCGACGAGCCGACGCGCGGCATCGACGTCGGCAGTCGCGCCGAGATCTACCGCGTGATCGACGAACTGGCCCGGGCCGGCAGGGCGATCCTGCTCGTGTCGAGCTACCTTCCCGAGCTCCTCGGCACCTGTGACCGCATTGCCGTGATGTGCCGCGGGCGGCTGGGACCGGCGCGCCCGGTCGCCGACGTCGACGAGCACTCGATCCTCCTCGAGGCGACGGGCGCCCGCGAGGCCACCGCATGAGCGAACCAAGCACCGCCCACCCCCTGCGTCAGGCCTTCGGCCGCCTCGGCCCGCTGCTCGGCCTCGCCGCCATCTGGTCGCTGTTCGCAGTCCTGCTCGGCGACAGCTTCTGGGGCTGGGACAACCAGCGCCTGATGCTGCTCCAGACCGCGATCGTCGGCACCGCGGCGGTCGGAGCCACCGTCGTCATCATCTCGGCGGGGATCGACCTGTCGGTCGGTTCGGCGATCGCACTCGGCACGGTGGTGATCGCGCTCTGCCTCGGCGCGGGGCTCCCGGAGGTCATCGCGGGCGCGGCCGGTGTGCTCGCCTGCGCGGCCGTCGGCGCATGGATCGGCGCGGCGATCACCGGACGGATCGCGCAGGTCGGGGGAGTCACCCTCGGCGCGGCCCTCGCCTGGGCGACCGCCGTTCCGCTCGGCGTCCCCCTGGCCCTCACGCTCGGCGCCGGTGTGGCCGCCGCGGGGTTTCTGCTGCTGCCCCGCTTCATCGGCTCGGTCGAGCTGTCCCCGTTCATCGTCACGCTGGCGATGTGGGGCGCGCTCCGCGGCCTCGCGAAGGGGCTCGGCGACAACCAGCCGGTCTACGTCGACGGCCACCCGGCGATGCTGGATCTGATGCGCAACGGCGACGAGGGCCTGTCGGCCATCGCCGCGCCGGGTGTGTACGTCCTCGCGGCGCTCGCCGTCGCCTTCGCGTGGATGCTTCGGAACACCCGGTTCGGGCGGCACGTGTTCGCGATCGGCTCCAACGAGCAGACGGCACGCCTGTGTGGTGTCCAGGTCGAGCGCACGAAGCTCTGGATCTACGCGCTCGCCAGCGCGACGGCGGGCCTCGCGGCGATCCTGCAGTTCGCCTACCTCGGCATGGGCGATCCGACGACCGCGGAAGGCTACGAGCTGAAGGTGATCGCTGCCGTAGTGATCGGCGGCGCGAGCCTGACCGGCGGGGAAGGCTCGATCCTCGGCACGCTGGTCGGGGCATTCATCATGACCGTGGTCGACAACGGCTGTACCAAGCTCGGCCTCGAGAACTGGGTCCAGGAGATCGTCACCGGCGCGATCATCCTGGTTGCGGTCGCGATCGACCGGGTCCGTCACCGACGCGGGTGAATCGAGATGTCTTCGAACAGCACGTCCATCCTTCCCCTGGGCGACGGTCCGAGCTTCGGCTTCGGCGACCGGATCGGCACTGCGACCCCTGGCCACGTCGAGGCGATGCGGCAGGCCGGAGACGGCGTGCTGCCGGTCTTCGCGCAGCAGTCGATCCGTGAGATGCAGCGGACGGCCCGGACGCCCGAAGGCGTGATGCGGGACGCGCTCGACGGGATGGCGTCTGCCGGCTGGTCGGCGGGGACCGGCGCCGACGCCGACCATCTCAAGACACCGGCCGACGTCGACACGACCGCCGCGGTCGGGTTCCGCCTGTTCACGCTCGACCCTTCGGCGCACGTGGTGGACGCCGCCGAGGCGGCGGAGCCCGACCAGCTCGCCGGCCTCGTCGCCGAGGCGGGAGACGAGGCCGCGGTCTGGCTCGCGGATCGGATGGGGACGTCGGTCCAGCTCGACACAGGAGAGTCGCTGACCTTCGACCCGGAGGCCTGCCATCGTGCGGTCGCCAAGCTCGGACGTGCGGTCGAGGCGGCGATCGCGCTGGGTCACCACGCCGTGGCGGCCGCCGCGCGTCACGGCGGCACCGCCGAGCTGGAGCTGAGCGTGGACGAGACGGAGACGGCGACGAGTCCCGTCGAGCACTGGTTCGCCGCCGAGAGGTTCCGCGCCGCCGGACTCCCGCTGCGCTGCATCGCCCCGCGGTTTCCGGGCTCCTTCGAGAAGGGCATCGACCACCTCGGAGATCGGGCCGAGCTGCTCACGTCGATCGGCCGTCACGCCGCGATCGCGCGGGCACTGGGCGGTCACAAGCTGAGCCTCCACTCCGGCTCCGACAAGCTGTCCGTCTACGGCCCGCTGGCCCGAGCGACCCGCGGCTCCTTCCATGTGAAGACCGCGGGCACCAGCTATCTGGAGGCGCTCCGCGTCGCGGCCCGCCGCGATCCGGCGCTGTTCGCGGCGATCGTCCGCTTCGCGCGCGCGCGCTTCGAGACCGACCGCGCGACCTACCATCTGTCCGCACAGCTCGCGGACGCCCCGGACCCCGCCGAGTGCACGGACGCGACCCAACTCGAGGACGCGTACCTCGGACGCTGGTCCGAGGTCGGGGAGGGGAAGGGGTTCGAAGGTCTCGGCCGTCAGATCGTGCACTGCACGTTCGGCTCGGTGCTCGGTGACGAAGAGCTCGGCGCGCACCTCCGCGCGCTCCTGCGCGACGAGCACGCGCTCCACACCGAGCTGCTCGCCGAACACTTCGCGCGCCACCTGCGGGCGCTGCGTCCGTGACGCGATCCGCATGACGGCGCCCGACCGTCCGTGGGACTGGGAAGCCGCGCTGGCGCGCGCGCCGAGCGGATTCGACGTCACGCCGGCCGACCGCGCAACGCTGGACGCGAGCGCGGGGTCCGGAGCAGCGACCTACGGGGAGATCCTGCCTGTGGCCGCACGCGGCCTGCTGCGCTGGCTGTCGCTCGGCCGCGACGACGTGTTCGCGGACCTGGGCTCGGGCTCGGGGCGACTCGTGTTCCAGGCTGCTTGTGAAACGAAGGTCAGACGCGCCGTCGGCGTCGAGCTGTCGCGCGACCGCCACCTCGCGGCGGTCGAGGGTCTCCGCTTGCTGCAGGCTGCGTGCCCCGCCGACTCCAGGCCGGAGCTGACCGAGCGCATCGAGCTCCGCTGCGAGGACGTCCGCACGACCGATCTCGCGGACCTGACCGTCGTCTACGTCGCCGCGACGAGTTTCCCGCCGGCCCTCTGGTCGACCACCCTCCGCAGGCTCGCCGAGGCCGCGCCGAAGCTGAGGCGCATCGTGGCCACCCGCCCCCTCCCCGCGCCATGGGACCGACACTTCCCGCCGGTCGGCGAACTCGAGCTCGACATGACGTGGACACGCAACGCGAGGGTCCACGTCCACCGCACCGCGCACCATCGCTAGACTCCTCTGCGATGCAGAAGCGAGTTCTCGGCAGGACAGGCCTCGAAGTCTCCAGGCTCGGGTTCGGCGCAGCCTCGCTCGGCGAGGAATACGGGCAGATCGACCTCGATGCGGCGCTCCGCGCGGTGCCGCACGCGCTGGACCGGGGCATCGACTTCTTCGACACCGCTCCCTACTACGGCAGGGGGCGATCCGAAGTGCTGCTCGGTCTCGCGCTGCGGGGCATTCCCCGAGAGCGGTACCGGATCTGCACCAAGGTCGGCCGATTCGGCGTGTCGCGCTTCGACTACCGAGCAGAACGCGTCGAGGAGAGCGTCGACACGAGCCTGGCCCGACTCGGGGTCGACCATCTCGACGTCGTGATCTGCCACGACGTCGAGTTCGTCGACCCGACGATCGTGGTGGAGGAAGCGATCCCGACGCTCCGTCGGCTCCAGCAGGAAGGCAAGGTCGGCGCGGTCGGGATGTCCGGCTACCCGATGAAGGTCTTCCGTGAGGTGCTCTCCCGGACGGACCTCGACGTGATCCTCAGCTACGCCAACCTGACGCTGCACAACCGGAGCCTCGAGTCGCTGCTGCCGATGTGCGCGGAGCGCGGCATCGGCGTGATCGACGCCGCGCCGTTCGACATGCGCCTGCTGACCGACGCCGGTCCGCCGCCGTGGCACCCCGCTCCGCAGGATCTCGTGGACGCGGTCGCGCAGGCGCGCGCGCTCTGCCAGCAGAGGGGCACGACCCTGGCGAAGCTCGCGTTCCAGTTCACGACGCAGCACGAGGCGCCCGCGGCGACGCTCGTCGGCACCGCGAATCCAGCCGAGATCGACCAGTGGCTGGAATGGCTCGACACGCCCCTCGACCCGGCGCTCCTCGCCGAGGTCGATGCGATCCTCGCTCCCTTCCGGGACCGTCCACGCCACGTCGGACGCCCGGAGAACAACGACTGACGACCCGCCCCCTGCATGGACACCGTCCGCCTCGTCGAACCCGGCCGCCTCGAGCGGTTCCAGTCTGCCGAACCCGGCGCCCCCGGCCCCGGAGAAGCCCTCGTCCAGGTCCGCAGCATCGGCATCTGCGGCACCGACGTGCACGCGTTCTTCGGGCGCCAGCCGTTCTTCGACTACCCACGCATCCTCGGCCACGAGCTCGGTGTCGAGGTGATCGCGGTCGGCGAGGGAGTCGACGGCCTGTCGATCGGCGCACGCTGCGCGGTCCTGCCGTACCTCGAGTGCGGGACCTGCGTGCCGTGCCGCCGCGGCCGGCCGAACTGCTGCGCGAACCTCCGGGTCCTCGGCGTCCACATCGACGGCGGGATGCGGGAGCGCATGCTCGTCCCCGCGGACAAGCTGTTCTTCCATCCGGATCTGGGCTTCGACCAGCTCGCCCTCGTCGAGACGCTCGGGATCGGGGCGCACGCGGTTGCGCGCGCCGGGATCGAGGCGGGAGAGACGGTCGTCGTGGTCGGACTCGGGCCGATCGGCCTGGGCGCGCTCCAGGCGGCGCGGGCCCGCGGTGCCGAGGTCCTCGCCGTCGACGCTGCGCCGACCCGCCTCCGGTTCGCGCGCGATGTATTCGGCGTCGAACGGACGTTCGAAGCCGGCGAGGACCTCGAAGAGAGGTTGATGGACGCGCTGGACGGCGACCTGCCGACCGCGGTCCTCGACGCGACCGGGCATCCCGCGTCGATGGACCGGGCGCCGAGCCTCTGCGCGCCGTCGGGGCGCGTCGTCTTCGTGGGACTGCACAAGGGCGACGTCCGGTTCCCGGATGCCCTGTTCCACCGACGTGAGCTCACCCTGCTCGCCTCCCGGAACGGCACGGCCGCAGAATTCCGCGAGGTGCTGGCGGGCATGGCGAGCGGCGCGATCGACACCGCCCCCTGGATCACCCACGAGACGCGCCTCGACCGCATCGCCGAGGATCTGCCCGGGTTCGCGGACCCGGCGAGCGGCGTGCTGAAGGCCGTGCTCCGCATCGACGCCTGAACGAACCATGGAACGCATCGACGCCCACTTCCACCTCTGGCGCATCGACCAGTACGACGGCTCCTGGATGCAGGGGCCGTTCGCGCGGCTGAAGCGTGACTTCCTCGCTGCGGACATCGAGGCAGCCCTCGCCGAGTCCGGCGTCGACGGGGCAGTCTTCGTCCAGGCCCAGCACTCCCTCGAGGACAACGACTGGGTCCTGGGACTTGCGGCGGAGCACGCCGCGATCCGCGGGGTGGTCGGCTGGGTCGACCTGACCGATCCGGGCGTCGAAGGGGTCGTCGAGCGCTACCGGGAGGACCCGCACTTCGTCGGCGTGCGCCACATCGTGCAGAACGAGCCGGATCCGGACTGGATCCTCCGACCGGACGTCCAGCGCGGGCTCGCCGTGCTCGAGAAGCACCGTGTCCCGTACGACCTGCTGTTCTTCGTCCAGCACCTGCCGCATGCGGCGACGGTCGCCGACCGCTTCCCCGACCTCCCGCTCGTCCTCGACCACCTCGCGAAGCCCAGGATCAAGGACAGGTCGATCGACGACTGGCTTCCTGCATTCCGCGAGGCGGCCCGCCGCCCCAACGTGCACTGCAAGCTGTCCGGCATGGTGACGGAGGCTGACTTCGAGAACTGGACCCCGGCCGACCTCGGTCCGTACGTCGAGCACGCGCTCGATGCGTTCGGTCCTGACCGACTGCTCTACGGATCCGACTGGCCGGTCTGCCTGGTCGCCAACGCTGGCCACCGCGACGTGCTGCAGGCTCTCGAGACGCATCTCGTCGCTCTGTCGGCAGACGAGCGCGCCGCGATCCTCGGCGGCAACGCGATGCGCTTCTACCGGCTCCCGGACTGATCGCGGCCGCGAAGCATCGGGAACAGATCGCCCCAGAGCATCGCCTGCGCGATCAAGCTCAGCGGAGCGACGTGCATCGCAACCCGGACCGAAGCGGCTGGCAGGTGCTTGTCGATCTCGTAGGGAGTCGCGACGAAGACCAGCTGGTAGACGGCGAGCGCACCGAGCGTGCTCAGCGTCGGCACCAGGAATTCCGCCCGCGGACGCCGCGTCGGCACGAGCGCGATCATCCCGAGACCGATGAAGAGCCCGCCGAAGACGAGGTGCGTCGTGGACGGTGACGCGACGATCTCTCGCCAAGCGAAGTCGAGGACCGGACCGACGTGCCGGACGAACTGCGCGATGAGTCGGCCCGACAGCCCGGACGCCTCGACGTCGGGATCGAAGAGGTCGTTGCGGAACGCGAGCGCGGCGTTGTGCAGCTGCACGCCCAGCACCGACGAGACTGGCAGTGCGAGCCACGCACGCTCGCCCCAGGCCGTGGGGAGGACGGGCGCACGCAGCGCACGCAACGCGCGGAGCGACCCGATCACGGTCACCAGCATCAGGCAGAGCATCGACCCCTCGTTCTTCGCGAGGATGGCGAATGCCATCCCCACGCACGCGAGCCGGAACCACATGACGTCGCGCGACTCACGGAAGCGCGACCATGCATCGACGGCTGCCAGGGTCCCGAACATCACCAGGTGATCGGCGTAGGCCGATCCGGTGAGGAATCGACTC
>JAQCBR010000141.1 GCA_027621295.1 Planctomycetota bacterium | reverse complement strand
CCCCACCCGGTCCCTGACGGTCGATGCGGCTTCGGTGCTGTACGTCGACGACGACGGGCAGCGCTGGCGGCTGCCGCGCGGCGATGCGGGCTTCGACGAGCCGGGCCCTCTCGGTCCCGGCCGGACGCTCCGCGAGGTCGTCACCGAGCGCGACCTGATGCTCGCCCACGGCACCTTCTACGAGGTCCCCGCCCGCAACGCGGGCGGGTTCGCGAAGGTCCGCCCCATCGCGAGCCACTCGCTCCGCATCCACGACTTCGCGTCGTACCGCGGCCTGCTCGTGATGTCCGGGACGCGCACCGACGCCCCAGCCTCGCCGCGCCTCCGTAGCGCCGAGCGCGCGACGGTCTGGTGCGGCTCGCTCGACGAGCTCTGGGAACTCGGCAAGCCGCGCGGCGAGGGCGGCCCGTGGCTTGACACTCCGGTCGAAGCCGGAGTGCCTTCCGACCCCTACCTGATGACCGGCTACGACCGGAAGCACGTGCGCCTCTCCCACGACGCCGCGCACCCCGTCCGCATCACGCTCGAGGTCGACGCGCTCGGCGACGGCTCGTTCCGCCCATGGCAACGGCTCGACGTGCCCGCCGGTCAGACCGTCGAGTACGCGTTCCCCGAAGGCTTCCACGCGTACTGGGTCCGCGTCGTGAGCGACACGACGAGCACGGTCTCGGCACGATTCCTTTACGACTAGCCCGGCGACGAACGCTCCCCGCTCGCCTAGACTGCCGGGCGGTGTTGAAGAGAGTCGAGAACCTGAACGTCCCCTACCACGGGCCGGCGCACGAGGGCTGTCTCCAGCTCGAGCGCGACGGTCATTACGTGCTTCGCGGGGAGTTCGATCCATCGGAGGTCGCCGCGCTGCGCGCGGAGATCCAGGGCGTCTATCGGGACATTCCTCCAGACGCGCGCGACGGGCGCACATCGCCCGAGAACGCAGAGATGTTCCGGTACGAAATGTTCAATCGCAGCGCTCTCTGCCAGAGCGTCATACAGCGTCCGAACATACTGGCCATCGTCGAGCCGCTGCTCGGCGACAACTGCCACGCGATCTCCTGCACCGCATGGCGTAACCCACCCGGCAATGGCCACGCACCGCGCGGCCAGGAGTGGCATATCGATTCCGGTCCCCACGTCCCGTTCGGGCCGGACGTCGAATGGCCCGACGCCATCCCGTTCCCGATCTTCGTCATCGGGACCCACATCTATCTGGAGGACCTGAGGCTCGAGAACGGCCCCACCGCCTTCGTTCCGGGCAGCCACCGCTCCGGCAGCCCACCGCCGAAGGAGCACGAATGGGACGCGGAACTGTCCTTCCGCGGACGCGAGAGCGTGCACCACGAGGCGAAGGCCGGCGACGTGGGATTCTTCGTGTCCGACGTCTGGCACCGCCGACTCCCTCCGAGTCCCGCGTCGAGCGGAAGGTTCTTCCTGCAGACCAACTACGGACGCCGCGACATCGCCCAGCGCATCCGCCCGGCGAGCGAAGTGAACCACGTGAGTCCGGAGGCGCAGGAGCGCGCGACGAACTATCGCGGACGCCTGCTGATCGGCCTCCACCCGCAGACTTTCTACGACGGGTGACGGCAGGCGAGGTCGATCCAGACCGGCACGCGCGGTCCACCGCATTCGGCAACTCGGGCCCGGGTGCCCGATCGACGGGGCCCACCTAGACTCGGAAGGCCGCCCCTCCTGCTGGCTCGAGCCTCGATGTCCTCAGCACCGTTCCTGCCTCTCCTCGCACTCGTGGCGCTCGCCACGACCACCACAGCCCAACGCACGCTCCGCGTGCCCGCGGAGCAGGCGTCGATCAACGCTGCCTACGCCGCGGCCCAGAGCGGCGACACGATCCTCGTCGCGCCCGGCGAGTATCGGGAGTCGCTGCTGATCCAGGGGAAGAACGTCGTCATCCGCAGCGAGGAAGGGCCTTCGCGGACGACGATCCGGGGCAACGGCAACCAGCCGGTGCTGCAGATCCAGGGCACGGCGATCACGCGGGCGACGCGCATCGAGGGCTTCACGGTCACCGGGGGACGCGGGTCGAACGAGGGCGGCGGGTTCCTGGTGCAGAGCGGCGCCGCACCGGTGATCTCGCGGAACGTGATCGAGAACAACACCTACTGCAGCGCGGGCGGCGGGGTCGCCTGTGGGTTCGCGTCGCCGCGGATCGAGTTCAACCTGATCCGCAACAACCGTCAGTTCGCCTGCTCGGGCGGAACCGGCGGGGCCGGGGTCAGCGTGCGCGGCTCGTCCTCGGCAGAGATCGTAGGCAACATCATCGAAGACAACGTCAACCAGACCTCGTCGGGTGGCGGCATCGGACTGTTCGCGTCGGGCCTGACGCTGGTCCAGGGCAACCTCGTGCGCCGCAACCAGGCGGTCTTCGCCGGCGGCATCTACGGCGCCAACATGGACGCCGAGCTGCTGATCCAGAACATCGTCGTCGAGAACCAGGCGTCGCGCGGCGCGGGCGTCGAGCTCGGCGGCGGCGCAACCGCGGTGCGGCTGATCGGCAACACGATCGCGAACAACGTCGGCGGCAGCGCGATGTTCGTGTTCCAGCTGAACTCGGGCTTCCGCTTCCACAACAACCTGATCGCCGGCTCGCACGGCACGGCACTGATCGAGGCGTCACGCATGCCGAGCACGACGCCGCAGATGTTCCACAACCTGCTCTACAACGACGCAGGCCCGATCCTCGACCGCTTCGGCCCGATCGGCGGAGTCGTCGGCATCCAGGGCAACATCTCGGCCGACCCGCTGTTCGTGGATGCTGCCTACGGCGACTACCACATCCGCCTCGACTCCCCGGCGCGCGACGCGGGCACGCAGACGGTGCCGGGCGGACTCCCGGCCTCGGACTTCTGGGGACAGCCGCGCATCGCCGGCGGGCCGGTCTTCGGCCAGGTCGACATCGGCGCCGACGAGGACAACGGCATCCGCCCCTACGGACGCGGCTGCGACCAGAGCTCCCCGTTCCTCGCGCTCGCGCGCACGTCGGGCGGCGATCCGCGGCTCGGCAATGCTTCGTTCGCCCTCGAACTCCGCTCTGCCAGACCGAACGCCAACTGCGCGATCTTCATCGGCGTGTCCCGCGACCAGTGGGGCAACCTGGCACTGCCCTGGAACCTCGCGTCGCTCGGCATGCCGCGCTGCGAACTCCTCACGTCGATCAACGACGCCCGCCTCGCTGCGACCGACGCAGCGGGCAACGCGACGCTGCCCTACCCGCTGCCGAACAACCCCGCGTTCCAGGGTCTTCGGTTCCCGGTCCAGTGGCTGATCGCCGGGCCGCAGAACTACATCCCCGGCGACCTCAGCGACGCGGTGCTGATCGAGCTGCGCTGACGCGCGGGGCCGCCGCGATCCGGTTAGGCTTCGCCGCATGGGTTTGCCGAAGCTCGGACTCTCGGTCGCGCTGGCGTGCACGGGCGTGCTCCACGCGCAGCGGGGCGCGGCTGGGCTCTGGTCGCTGCAGCCGCTCGCCGAACCCGCTCTGCCCGTGGCACCGGCGAGCCACGAGGGATGGGTCCGCCAGCCCCTGGACCACTTCATCGCGGCGCGACACGCGGAAGCGGGGCTCGAGCCTTCCCCCGAGGCCGACCGCCGCACGCTGCTCCGACGCGTCACCGTCGACCTGACGGGACTCCTGCCGACGCCCGAAGAGGTCGAGGCGTTCGTCCGCGATCGCGAGCCCAACGCCTACGAGCGCGCCGTCGACCGCCTGCTCGCGTCGCCCGGCTACGCCGAGCGTCAGGCACGCCACTGGCTCGACGTCGTCCACTACGCGGACACGCACGGCTACGACAAGGACAAGCCGCGCCGCAACGCGTGGCCATACCGGGACTGGGTCGTCGAAGCGTTCGCGCGCGACCTGCCGTGGCGCGAGTTCGTCACCGCGCAGATCGCCGGGGATGTGGTCCAGGGTGACGCCCACTCGGTCGCGGCCACCGGGATGCTGGTCGCGGGACCCTGGGACTACGTCGGCCACGTCGAGCTCCGCGAGGGCACGGTCGACAAGGCGATCACCCGCAACCTCGACCGCGACGACGTCGTCACGAACGTGTTCGGCGCGTTCCAGAGCCTGACCGTCCACTGCGCACGGTGCCACGATCACAAGTTCGACCCGGTGCCGCAGCGCGACTACTACGCGCTGCAGGCGGTGTTCGCCGGCATCGAGCGCGCCGAGCGCAGCTACGAGCCGGACCCAGCCGTCGGCGCAGCGAGACGCGAAGCCGAGGAGCGTGTCCGCGAACTCGAGGCCGAGATCGCTCGCCTCGACGCGCGGGTCGACGACGCCCTCGCTTCGAGCGACGCCCCGGAGCACGCGGCGCTGCGCGCCGAGGCGTCGGCGCTGACCGACCTTCCCGATCCTCCGCACGACCAGCGGCTCGGCTGGCACAGCACGATCACACGCGACCCGCACGCCGAGAAGTGGGTCGAGCTCGACCTCGGCGCGGCACGGTCGATCGATGCGGTCGTGCTCTACCCGAGCCACGAGGTGTTCGGCGGGCACGACGGACCGGGCTTCGGGTGGCCCCAAAGCCTGGAGGTGTCGTTCGCCGACGAAGACGGGGTCTTCGGAACCGGAATCCGCTGGTCGGCCGAGACCGAGGGCTCGCGTCACGGCGACGCACCGGTCCGCTTCACCCCCTCATCCGGCGGGCGTGTGCGCCACGTGCGGGTCCGCAGTGACCACCTCTTCGAGCGAACGAACGACTACTGCTTCGCGATCGCCGAGATCGATGTCTTCGTGGGGGAGCGGGACATCGCAGCTGAGGCCAGCATCCGCACCAGTGACAGCATCGAGGCGGGCGAACTCTGGGGGGCGCGGTTCCTCGTCGACGAGGTTCGCCCCTGGACCGAGGCGCGCGCGCACGCACAGGACCACGCCGCGCGGGTCGCGGACGCACGCCGTCAGATCGCGAGCGCGCTCTCGCTCGACGCGGTTCGGAGCGCAGCTGCGCAGAGGCTCGACGAAGCCAGGGCCCGACTCCGCGCGCTCCCACCCTCCGCACGTGTCTACGCGGCGTGCCGGGACTTCACGGGGGAGGGGGCCTTCCGACCGGTCCCAGACGGCAGGCCGCGGCCGATCCACGTGCTCGAACGCGGTGACGTGACGTCAAAGCGCACCGAGGCCCAGCCTGGCGCGCTGGCCGCGCTCGGTCACGCAGAGCCGCTGTTCGAGCTGCCCGACGGACACACGGAGGGAGACCGTCGGCGCGCGCTGGCCGCGTGGATCACGCACCCCGACAACCCGCTTACCTGGCGTTCCGCCGTCAACCGCGCGTGGCAGACGCACTTCGGCCGTGGGATCGTCGCGACCCCGAACGACTTCGGGCACATGGGTGCGACTCCCACCCATCCCGAACTCCTCGACCACCTCGCGCAGAGCTTCCGCGACGGCGGCGGTTCGGTGCGGGCACTCCATCGGACGATCGTCCTGTCGGCCACCTACCGGCAGGCTTCGACGAACCGGCCCCGAGCGGTCGAGGTCGACGCCGGCAACCAGCTGCTGTGGCGGGCACCGCGGCGTCGACTCGAGGCCGAAGCGATCCGCGATTCGATTCTCCTCGCGAGCGGCTGCCTCGATCGGACGCAGGGCGGACCGGGCTTCGAGCTGTTCGCGTTCGAGGACGACCACTCGCCGCGCTACCGCTACGAACTCGCGGACCCGAACGATCCGGACACGTTCCGGAGGAGCATCTACCGCTTCGTCGTCCGCTCGGTGCCCGACCCGTTCATGACGGTCTTCGACTGCGCCGACCCTTCGATCCCGACGCCGGTCCGCCTCGAGACCACGACGCCGCTCCAGGCGCTGTCGCTGCTGCACGACCGCTTCGTGCTCGCGCAGGCCGAGCGGATGGCGGCCCGCCTCGAGGCCGACGGCGGCGACCCGATCGCGCGCGCGACCGCGCTCGCCTGGCAGCGATCGCCGAACGACGACGAGCGCCGCGTCCTCGAGGCCCACGCCGCGACGTACGGCCTCGCCGCCATGTGCCGAGTTCTCTTCAACAGCAGCGAGTTCCTGTATGTCGACTGAGCGTTCGATCGACCGGCGCAGGTTCCTGTTCGAGAGCGGAGGCGGCCTGGGCGGCATCGCGCTGACCTCGCTGCTCGGCGACGAGGGGCTGCTGCCCGAGGGCGTCGCGCGACACCACCGCCCGACCGCGCAGCGGGTCGTCCAGCTGTTCATGTCGGGCGCCGCGAGCCAGTGCGACCTGTTCGACTACAAGCCGCTGCTGATCGCGCGCCACGGCAAGCCGTGGGACCCCGGAACGAAGGTCGAGCTGTTCCAGTCCGTGCCCGGCCACGTGATGGCCGCGCCGTGGAAGTGGCGCCAGCACGGCGAGTGCGGGCGCTTCCTGAGCGACCTCGTCCCGCACCTCGGTCAGTGCATCGACAAGATCGCGTTCCTGCACGGGATGGTGTCGAAGTCGAACGTCCACGGACCGGCCACGTTCCTCGAGGCGACCGGCTTCCTGCGCCCGGGCTTCCCGTCGATGGGCGCCTGGGTGTCCTACGCGCTGGGCAGCCAGAACCGCGACCTGCCGGCCTTCGTCGTGCTGCCCGACGGGCGCGGGCTGCCGCCGGGCGGCCCACGCAATTGGGCCGCGGGCTTCCTGCCGGCCACGCACCAAGCCACTGCGATCCATCCGAGCGCCGCGGATCCGATCCCCAACCTCTTCCCGCCCGCCGACAGCGGGCTCGACGACCAGGAGGCCCGCGCCGACCGCGCAGCCCTGCACCGGCTCGACCAGAGCTACGCCCGAGCACGCCCCGGCGACTCACGCCTCGACGCCCGCGTCCGCAGCTACGAACTCGCCGCGCGCATGCAGCTCGCGTGCCCCGAAGCGCTCGACGTGACCAACGAGCCTGCGCACGTCCGCCGCGCCTACGGCCTCGACGACCCCATCACCGAGGACTTCGGCCGCCGCTGCCTCGTCGCGCGCCGCCTCCTCGAGCGCGGCGTCCGCTTCGTCCAGGTCTGGAGCGGCGCCGACAACGGCTTCCCGCGGCGCAACTGGGACAGCCACGAGGACCTCGCCCGCGACCACGGCCTGATGGGCCGCTCGATGGACCGCCCCGCAGCAGCCCTGCTCCAGGACCTCGAGCAGCGCGGCCTCCTCGACGAGACCATCGTCCACTGGACCACCGAGTTCGGCCGCATGCCCTGCTCCCAGGGCGGCAAGGGCCGCGACCACAACCCGTTCGGCTTCACCAACTGGCTCGCCGGCGGCGGTATCCGCGGCGGCATCGCCCACGGCGCCACCGACGAGTGGAGCTTCCGCGCCGTCGACGGCATCACCGAGAACTACGACGTCCACGCGACCATCCTCCACGCGCTCGGCTACGACCACGAACGGCTCACGGTCCGCAGCGACGGCATCGACCGCCGGCTGACGGACGTGCATGGGCGAGTGCTGTACGGAGTGCTGGGGTGAGCGGTCCGTTCCGCGCCGGGCGCGCAGCATCAGGTCGGTGCCTACGTCACGGCAGCAGCTCGGGGACGGCAGGCCCCTGCTGCAGATCGATCGTCACCCGGTCGTCGAGCTTGAACATCGCACCGGTAGCCGGATCGACGATCAGGATGCCGATGAGCCCGCCGAACAGGATGTTGCCGATGTACCAACCATCCAATCCTGCCTCGAGCGTGCCCGTGGCCGCGGCGTAGCCGGGCATCGTCGCTTCGACCGTGTAACGCGCCCCGCTGAAGAAGCCCGCGCTCGCCGGCAGCGTGATCGTCGTCGGCGCATTGCCGTCGAACATCGCGCCGCCGTTCTTGTCGCGGATCACGAGATGCGCACCGCTGGGGTTGGTGTCGAACGTGACCGGGTAGGTGGACTTGCTCAGGATGCTCGCGCAGCTCGTCAGGAGGAGCGCGCAGAGCGCAACCGTGCACTTGGCCAACATCGTGGGTGCCTCCTTGGTTCCGAACCGCAGCGGAATCCGCGGAGCTGCCGCTGAATTGCGGCTCGAAGCCGACCAGGGAACTATCACTGGTTCTCTCGGGCTGCCTCGAGCCCGACGCAGGTAGACCGCCAGGGTCGAGTCGCCCGCAGCCCCGAGGTCAGGCGTCGAGCAATGCAGCGACGTCCGTCTCGAGCGTCTTCAATTCCGACTCGATCACGCCCCAGACGACGCGGTTGTCGATCTGTGCATAGGCATGAAGCAGGATGTTCCGGAAGGCAATGATCCTGCGGCCGTCTGTGATCCGTTCCGAAAGTCCAGGTTCGAGGCGGAGCAGCCGGTTCAGGGCTTCGCCGATGATCTGGAATTGCCTCTCGACCGCAGCATCGGGCTCTGCGAGTAGTCGGCGAAAGTCTGCTCGAACGTGAACTCGCGAATCCGCTCGCACGCCTGGCGCACGTCGAACAGGTACTTCTGGGCCTCGAGCCGCATAGAGCGGAGTCCGCGTGCGCTCGACGCTCTCGCGGAAGTAGGGGTTCTCGATCGCAGACTCTACGACGAGGTCGATCGTGCGACCGAAGAGGTCGCTCAGCCCCTCCAGCAGACCGAAGTAGGCCGCGGAGTACGCTGCGGGTTCCGCCTCTTCGAACTCGACCAGGAAGTCCAGGTCGCTGCGCGCCGGATCGAAACTGCCCGTCGCAGCCGACCCGAAGAGCGCGAGAGAACGCGCGTGGTGCTGACGGCAGAGGGCGACGATCTCTGCGCGGTGCTGTTCGACGAGCGGGTGCACGGGGGGAGCATACGTGACGGCGCCGCGACCCTCGGCGAGGTGATGTGCGCAACTGGATGCCAGGAACGGATGCCGCTGCCAGCGCCCCCCCTCACCCCCGCCGCAGATACACCACCCGGTTCGTATTCGTCCCGCGCGCGTTGTTCGACACGCCCCAGCAGTTCGCGGTCTTCGTGAACTCCTGGTCGTGGATCAGCACCCACGCCGGATCGAAGCCAGCATCCCGCGCGCAGGTCAGCACGTGGCGCTCGAGTTGGACCTCGCCGCCGCGGACTTCGCCGACTTCGAAGGCGACGTGGCCGTCGGGGCGGACGACGCGGTGGAGTTCGCGGAGGGCGTCGGTCATCGCGGCTTCCCAGGCGGGGAGGCCGCGGGCGTGGGTGATCTCGACCTCGTCCGGGTCGATGCCGCAGAACCAGCAGCGGAGCCAGTTGTCGGCCGCGTATTGGACGACGTCGAGGAACGGCGGCGACGTGACGACCAGGTCGACCGAGGCGTCGGGGATCGCGGACGTCGCGGCGGCAGTGGCGGTGTGGATCTGGGCGCGGTCGGCAATGCCCGCGAGCGTGGCGCGGACGCCGTCATCGACGTCGGCGAGCAGCGAGCGCGCCTTGCGCACGATCAGCTCGCGCACGTCCCGGCGCGGCGGGGTCTGCCTGCGGCGCTCGTTGATCTTCCGCTGCGCTTGGACGGTGACCGCCTGGTTCGGCGGCATCGAGTAGACCGAGAAGAACCCCGGCGAGTGCCCGGTCAGCCGATTGACCGCGACCATGCGGACGAAGGCGTCGACCGCGTCGAGCGTGCCCTCCGCCTCCCGCTCCAGGAACCAGGCCCGCAAGCCTGCGATCTCCCGCAGCGTTTCCGGGTGGTAGAAGACGAGGAGCTCTTCCGGTCCGTCCCCCGTACCCCCACCCAGTTCCAGCTCGCCGAGCCGCGCCTCGACTTCGGCGAGCTTCGGCGGCGCGAACCGCGGCCGCGTCAGCACAGCGCTCAGCGGGTTCACGTCCGAGCCGACCGGGACCCGCCCGAGCAGCGCCGCCTCGACCGCGGTCGTCCCCCGCCCCAGGAACGGGTCGTGGACCACTTCGCCCGGCTCGGAGGCCCGTTCGATGAAGAACCGGGGCAGCGCCGGCTTGAAGCAGGCCCGGTAGGACACCTCGTGCAGCGAGCTGGCCGCGCGCTGGCGGCTGGTCCAGAACTCGTTGCGGAACCCCGGAACCGAGAAGCTCCCGTCCGCCGCCGCGACCTCCTCGACGACCGTCGGCCGCCCGAAGCCCGTGAACGCCCGCAGCTCGTCCCCGAGCCGCGAGGCGCGGGTCGGAGCCACGTCGAACAGCGTGCCCTGGCGGATCGTCACGCGGCCGAGCATCCGCCGACCGGGCCTCCGTCGCCACAGGGACCCTGCAGCCCGCCGGGGCCCCCCGCCC
>JAQCBR010000014.1 GCA_027621295.1 Planctomycetota bacterium | reverse complement strand
GTCGGCTCAGTTGCGCCGCAGGGATCCAGCCCGGCGGTCCCGCCAGAGTTCCGTGGCCCAGGCGGGGCCTTGTTCCCCGTTGGATCGATCCACCATCCGACGCGCCCGATCTTCGAACAGCGAGCGTGATGCGTCGTCCTCGGCCATCTCTGCGGCGAGCGTGAACGCCCCGATCGCGATGCCGTTCGCACCGCCAACACCTGCGGGGCTCACCGCACGCACGTTCGGATCGCGCGCCGACACGAAGCCGGCGAGCCCCTCCTCCGTCAGCCAGCACGGTCCTGCCAAGCGGTTCGCGATGCGCAGCGCGAGCGCGCGGGAAGTCTCGTCACCAGTGGCTGCCCAGAGCGCATGGAGACCGTGGACGAGTAGCCCCATCTGCCACGGGACATCGAACGGGTGCTGAGGGCCGAGCGCGCGGACGTCGGGTGGCTGGGCCAGAGCGTGGGCTCGGCGCGGATCGTCGGGACCGACGAGCGGCGCCAGGACCTCGCGCGTGTGAGTGACGAGCCGTTCGAGCAGATCGCCGTCGCCGGTCGCGCGTGCCGCCGCGACTCCCGCTCGCAAGCACGCGCCCTCACCTCGACTCGTCCGGAACACCGGTGATGCGAGGAGCCGTGGGATCGACTCTCCAAGGCGACGCAGCTGGTCGTGGGCGAACGGGTCGCCGGTCCACCAGTAGACGTCGAACGGCAGGTCGGCGGTCACGTGTTCGTAGTCGAACGCCACGAAGCCGTGCGGCCGCGCGCGTGCGGATGCTGACAGACCTTCTCGCATCGACTCCGTCGCGGCGGGTGCGCGCAGCTCGATCGCCGCAGCGGGGCGCAGTCCACCCTGCAGCACCGAGGCACGTGCTTCCTCGAGATGCTGGTAGGACCCGCGCGCAACGAGTCCGTGCAGCGCCGACGGAGGCCATCCGAACGCGGTGTGCGTCAGGTCGCGCGGCTCCATCAGGCCGCCGAACGGTCCGCCGTCGAGGCGTTTCCACCAGGGTTCCGCGGGCGCGCCGTCGGAGGCGCGCGCCGCGACGGGACCTGGCCCACCGTGCAGTCCGAACGCCCCGGCGTGCCGCACCCATGCCGCGTCCGGCCAGACTTCGAGCGGCGGCAGAGTCGCGGCGGATGCAGCCTCGCCCGAGGGGATCAGATCGACCAGGAACGCCTGCCGCGTCCGATCACCGACGTAGATCGCGTCCGAAGGCCCGAGGAGATCGAGCGAGCTCCCCGCGGTCCGCGGCATGGCTCGAAGAGTACCGTGCCGCGCGCGAAGCTCGGCCCCCGGGTCCGTGGATCGAACCGACAGGCGCCGGATACGCGCGGTGCCGACGACCGGCTCCTGGTCGCCCTGGTCGGCGTCGAGGACGAGGTGGATCTCGGTTCGCCGCGGCTCGTCGAGTTCGGTCACGAAGAGCTGGCTGCCGAACATCGCGGTGCGGCCATCTCCGTCGCGTCGCTCGAACAGCCCGCGGAACACCGCAGTCCGGACGTGCGGAGTCGACGCGCGCGACAGCTCGGCGGCAGCGAAGCGCGCCGTGAAGACGCGGCCGAACGCATCCTCGAGCTCGACTTCGACCGGCGGCATCTGCGCGGCCGGGCCGGCGTCCGGACCGCCGTCGACCGGGACGACCTCGAGCGTGACGTCGGCGTTCGCGTCGACGTCGACGAGCGCATGCACCTGGACGAGCGCGATCGATCCGTCGCGCCAACGGAGCAGCGGTACGCAGGGCGAGACCGCGTCGCCGACGCGGACTCGCGAGAGTTCGCGGTGTGCGCCCTCTGGCCACGGCATCGAGAAGCGAACCCGCTCGACGCGCGACACCGCCGACGGATTCGTCAGACGAACGTTCGGACCCGGCGTGTCTGCTCCCTGCGGAGCGAGGGCCGCGATGCCGAGGGCCACGGTGGCGGCGGGGAGCATCGTCGCATTGTGCGGGACTGGCGGCCGGCGATCACCGCCCGGGCGCGGAAGCCGCCCGCAGCACGCGCGGACCCGGCTCCCAGGGCGGCAGCACCTCGTAGCGCTCGTCGGGGAGGACGACGTAGAGACGTCCGACGCTGCCCCTCCCGAGCGTCAGCCATGCCTGTTCGCCCGCGCGCTCGACGAGACGCTGCACGTGCACGCCCTCGACCGGCTCCAGGGTCAGGAAGCCGATCTTCCGCACGCCGCGATCCTCGGTGCGGAACCCGGCGCGGCCGGCCAGCTCGGATCGACAAGCCGCGTCCACGGCGCGCGCTGCTGGGATCGGGTTGCGGTCGGCATGGACCCTGAGGACCTGCTTCATCATCGCGCCGAGCGCGAGGCAGGCGGCGAGTCCCATCGCTGCGAGGATCCAGTTGGTCCGTCCCACCCCTGATTCATCGGCCGACCCGGCGGTTTTTTTGGAGCCGGGCCGCTTGCAAGGGACCCCGGGGGTGGTAGGAATCCGGACCACGGACCGGGAGTGCCGGCCCAGTGAACTTCTGAACCCGAGCACGGAGCCACGGAAAGCCATGGGCAAGGCCGTTCGGTGCCCAGAGTGCGGTGATGTCTACCGCACGCTGGAGCGGATCGAGGACCTCCGCGACAACGACGGAGTCTGCCTCACCTGCAACTCCCCGATCGAGGTCGCCAACTGGGACCGCATCCTCGAGAGCTACGAGGAAGAGGACATGGACGACGTCGATGACCTCGAAGACCTCGACGACGACTTCGAGGACGAAGAGGACGAGGACGACGAGGAAGAGTCCGACGACGAGGACGACGAAGACTACGACCTCGACGAGGACGAAGACGAGGACGAGGACGACGACGACTTCGAAGACGAAGATTGAGGGTCCGTGACGGAGTCACACAGCCTGTGACCAGATCAGTCCACAGGCTGTGAAGTGCTCGCTTGGCGGCCCGCTCCGCGGCCGCGTGAGAGCGTGTGACGAGATTTCGTCACACCCTCACAGACCTTCGACCGCTTGCCGGCGACCGCTACGCGGTCGCGGCTGGGCCCGTGACCTGAGTCCGTCGCAGACCTCCGGCTGCTCCCTCGCGAGCGCGGCCCGGCCGTGGGTTTCTCCGGAAACGCGCCCTCCTGCCGCGCCGCTCGGCGGAGGCGCCCGGGGACCGATCGATCTCGGGCGACAGGACGCATGGAGCGTGCTGCGACCCCGGACCCGGGATCAGGCCAGCGTGTCAGCCTGACAGCCTCCCGGGGTAGGCTCGCTGCCACGGTGACAGGATGGCAGTCCGACGGGCCTCGAGCCAGCTACGGCTGAAACCCGTTAGCTCTTGCCCGTCATGGACTTGCGGCTTCGTCGCGGGACCGGCACGCGGCTTGCTTTTCGCGCGAGCCGGTCCGCCCGGCCGAGATCATGGCCCGTTCGCTTTCCGTTCTGCTGGTCGAAGACGACGACCCGCTGCGCAGCGTGCTCCTCGAGCTGCTGCGCCAGCGGGGTTGGCACGTCCACGCCACGGGGCGCGGAGACGAGGCCGTCGAGATCGCCCGCCGCGTCCAGGTCGACATCTCGATCCTCGACCTCCACCTGCCAGGCCTGAGCGGCGTCGAGGTCTACCGCCGCATCGCGGCCGAGATCCGGCCCGTGCCGTCGATCCTGATGTCTGGCGAAGCGACCCGGGAAGAAGCGCGCCTCGCGCTCGAACTCGGCATCTCGCAGTTCCTGCGCAAGCCGCTCGATCTCAAGCTGCTGCGCCGGGCGCTGGACGAGTTGATCCAGCGGCACGTGCTGGGGGACGAACCCGGTCACGGCCGGCCCGGCTCGACCCTGCCGGTCCGACTCCAGGACCTCTACCCGGGCCCCGGTCCACGGACCGGCCGAGGCGCACTCGGCCGCAGCGCGGACGACCCGAACCGACCTCCCCGTCGTCGCAGGCGCTGACGCACCCGGCACGAGCCGACCGCGCGCCCGCCCGACGGAACCCCGAAACCAACTCGAAACTCTCCCAACCCCACCGGCCGCCGAGCGGCCCCAAGAGAAGCAAGCCATGGCGAAGACCAAGTCCGCGACGAAGATCACCCCCATCGGCGACCGCGTGGTCATCAAGCGCGTCGAGGCCGAAGAGACCACGAAGGGCGGGATCATCCTGCCCGACGCCGCGAAGGAGAAGCCGCGCGAAGGCATCATCCTCGCGCTCGGCAGCGGCAAGCTGCTGAAGAACGGCGAGCGCGCCGCCTTCTCGGTGAAGGTCAAGGACCGCGTCCTGTTCTCCTCCTACGCCGGCACCGAGGTGAAGGTCGACGGCGAGGAGTTCGTGATCCTGTCGGAGGAGGAGATCCTCGGCGTCGTCGAGTGATCGGAGCCTGAACCGACCCCCCTTCCCACACCCCACCGCACACCCAGGAACACACCATGGCAGTCAAGAAGATCGCCTACGACCAGGAAGCCCGTGAGCGCATGCGCGACGGCGTCCGCCAGCTCGCCCGCGCCGTCAAGGTCACGCTCGGCCCCCGCGGCCGGAACGTCATCATCGAGAAGAGCTTCGGCAGCCCGACCGTCACCAAGGACGGCGTCACGGTCGCCAAGGAAGTCGAGCTCGAGGGCAAGTACGAGAACATGGGCGCCCAGCTCGTGAAGGAAGTCGCGTCGAAGACCTCCGACGTCGCCGGTGACGGCACGACGACGGCCACGGTCCTCGCCGAAGCCATCTTCGAGGAGGGCCTCAAGAACGTGACCGCCGGCGCGAACCCGGTCGCGATCAAGCGCGGCATCGAAGCCGCGGTCGCCAAGGTCACCGAACACCTGCAGAAGCAGGCGACCAAGGTGAAGGGCAAGACCGAGATCGCCCAGGTCGGCTGCATCGCGTCCAACAACGACCCCGAGATCGGCAACATGATCGCCGACGCGATGGAGCGGGTCGGCCAGGACGGCGTCATCACCGTCGAGGAAGGCAAGAGCCTCGCCACCGAGGTCGACTGGGTCGAAGGCATGCAGTTCGACAAGGGCTACCTGTCGCCGCACTTCGTCACCGCTCCGGAGCGCATGGAGACGGTCCTCGAAGACCCGTTCATCCTGGTCCACGAGAAGAAGATCTCGTCGATCAAGGACATGCTGCCGATGCTCGAGAAGATCGCGCAGTCCGGCCGCCCGCTGCTGATCATCGCCGAAGACGTCGAGGGCGAAGCTCTCGCGACCCTGGTCGTCAACAAGCTCCGCGGCATCTTCAAGTGCTGCGCGGTCAAGGCGCCGGGCTTCGGTGATCGTCGCAAGGCGATGCTCGAAGACATCGCGGTGCTGACTGGCGCCAAGGCGATCTTCGAAGACCTCGGCGTCACGCTCGAGTCGGTCACCACCGCCGAGCTGGGCACCGCCAAGAAGGTCGTCGTCACCAAGGACGACACGACCATCATCGAGGGCGCCGGCAAGAAGAGCGACGTCCAGGGACGCATCGGTGCGATCCGCGCCGAGATGGACCGCACGACCTCCGACTACGACCGCGAGAAGCTCCAGGAGCGCCTCGCCAAGCTGTCGGGTGGTGTGGCCCAGATCCTGGTCGGTGCAGCCACCGAGGCCGAGATGAAGGAGAAGAAGGCCCGCGTCGAAGACGCGCTGCACGCGACCCGTGCGGCCGTCGAGAGCGGCATCCTCCCCGGCGGCGGCGTCGCGCTGCTCCGCGCACAGACCGCGATCGAGAAGATGGAGCTCAAGGCCGACGAGCGCATCGGCGCGGACATCGTCCGACGCGCGCTGGAAGCCCCGATCCGTCAGATCGCCGCCAACGCGGGCGTCGACGGCTCGATCGTCGTCCAGAACCTGCGCGCCCAGAAGTCGGTGACCCACGGCTACAACGCCGCGTCGGACACCTACGAGGACATGATCAAGGCAGGGGTCATCGACCCGGCCAAGGTCACCTGCACCGCGCTGCAGAACGCCGCTTCGGTCTCGACCCTGCTCCTCACCACCGAGGCCCTGGTCTCGGTCGTCCCGGAGAAGAAGAAGGGTGGCGGCGGCGGCCACGACATGGACGACATGGACTACTGACCGTCCATTCGACACGCCGACGTGCGACGGCTCGCGCCGTCGCCCCCGCACACGCCCTGGCCGGTTCCCACCGGCCGGGGCGTCGTCGTTTCCGGGCTCAGCGACGCAGCCGGCTGTCCAGGTCCGCCAGCTGCGCCTCCCACTCGGCGAGGCGCTCCTCGACGTCGCGCCCAGGGGCCTGGTCCGCTCCGCGGACGATTCCCGCGAGGTAGCCGAGCTGGTCGAGGAGCATCGGCTGCTGGTAGGTGCCGCGCGCGGTGCGGAGCGCGACGAGGACCTCGGCGCGCACCGCGCGCAGCGCTTCGTCGTCGGTCTCCTCGGCGGCCTGCGCCTCGATCCGGCGCGCGCGGCTGATCGCGTCCCGGATCTGCAGGCCGATCCGTTCCTGGGCCTTCACGTCCTCGAGCGTCACGCCCTCGTCGAGCACGCGCTGCTCGAGCGCTACGTCGAGCTCGGCCTCGGCGCGGAGACCGGCCCCGGACAGACGCAGGCGATAGCGGCCGGGCGCCACCATCGGACCCTGGCCACCGGCGCGGCGTCGGTCGGGGTGCCACGCACCTGCGTGCTGCATGTCCCAGCGGAACCGGTTCGCGCCCGGCGCCTTCGGCAGCTTCGGCGTGCCGACGCGCAGCAGCTCGAGCGCGCGCATGCCCGGCTCGTCGGGTTCGACCCACTCCTCGCCCGGCGACTCGCTCGAGATCACGCGGACGAGCTCGCCGGAAGGACCGCGGACCTCGAGCGTGAGTTCGCCCCCGAAGCCTTCGGGCACCCAGTAGTCGAGCACGGCACCCGGCGACGGATACTCGGGGATCGAACGCGAACCGCGGTGGTGCTGACGCAGCGCCCGGCTCGGTTCGGCCCAGGCGAGGACGTCGTCCGCGAGTCCCGCTCCGAACGCGCGCAGCGGCCCGAGGTCGTCGAGGACCCAGAACGACCGCCCCATCGTCGACAGCACGAGGTCGCCCCGCGGATGGATCGCGATGTCGGTCACCGGCACGACCGGGAGCCCCTGCCGCAACGGCTGCCAGACGCCGCCGTCATCGAAGGACAGGTAGAGTCCGCGCTCCGTCCCGCAGTAGAGCAGCCCTTCCCGCACGGGGTCGGCGCGAACCACTCGGACCGGCTCGTCGGCGGGGATGCCGTTGCTGCCGTCGGTGATCAGCGCCCAGCTCGCGCCGAAGTCCCGAGTCCGAAGCGCATACGGCCGATCGTCCCCGAGCTGGTAGCGGAGCACGGTCACGAACGCGGTGCCGTCCGCGTGAGGCGACGGCTCCACACACTGCACCCGACCACCCGGCTCGATCTGAGCCGGCGTGACGTCGGACCAAGTCCGGCCGCCGTCACGCGTGACATGGATCGGACCGTCGTTCGCACCGACCCAGATCAGCCCCTCGACGCGCGGCGACTCCTTCAGCGCGTACAGACACGAGTAGAACTCCTCGCCGGTGATGTCGCGCGTGATCGGCTCGCCGGAGATGCCCTGTCGCTCGGGGTCGAACGCCGTCAGGTCGGGGGAGATGCGGTCCCAGGTCCGCCCCTCGTCCCGCGTCCGGTAGACGAACTGCGACGCGTGGTAGACCACGCCCGGATCGTGCGGCGACACGTGGATCGGCGAGACGCGCTGGAACCGGTCGCGCAGGTCCTTCGGGTCGTGGCCGTACATGTTCGCGGCCGTCACGTCGTAGCTCTGCGTCTGGCCGGTCCGCGCCCGGTAGACCTGGAACCGTCCCTTGCACGCCGCGTAGACGACGTCGGGGTCGCCCGGATTCGGCACCGCGGGACCGGTCTCGCACCCGCCGACCGCTTCCCAGAACGACGCTGCGCCGCCGAGGGCGGCCCGCGGCGGGAGCACCGGGACACGGATCGTCGTGTTGTCCTGCTGGCCCGCGTACAGCCAGTACGGCTCGCGCTCGTCGAACGCGACCTGGTACAGCTCGGCGGTCGGCTGGTTGTCCTGGGTCGACCAGGTGTCGCCGCCGTCGAGCGTCACGTTCGCGCCGCCGTCGTTGGCCTGGACCATCAGGTCCGAGTCGTCGGGGTGGATCCACAGGTCGTGGTTGTCGCCGTGCGGCGTACCCCGACGCCTGAAGGTCTTCCCGCCGTCGGTCGAACGGTAGAAGCCCGTCGCCGACACGTAGACGCGGTCGGCGTCCTGCGGATCGGCGTCGATGTTGGTGTAGTAGAACGGCCGCACTCGCGGCCCCGAGTCGGACGACGTCTGCTCGAAGTGGTCGCCGCCGTCATCCGAGCGGTAGACGCCGCCCACGTCGTCCGGCGCCTCGATCAGCACGTAGACGCGCGCCGGAGCCGCGGGCGTGACCGCGAGGTCCGCCTTGCCGACGACGCCTCCCGGCAGCCCTTCCGTCAGCCGCGTCCAGGTCGCGCCCGCGTCCATCGAGCGGAACACGCCGCCCTCCTCGCTGCCGCTCCGGATCGTCCAGGGCTTGCGCTCCGCGGTCCACGCGGCCGCGTAGAGCACGTTCGGATCGGCCGGCGAGATCTCGACATCGACGATTCCCGTCCGTTCGGAGACGAAGAGGAGGCGCTCCCAGGTCTCGCCACCGTCCGTGGTCCGGTAGAGCCCACGCTCGGCGCTCGGCCGGAACGCCTTGCCGACCACCGCCACGTAGGCCACGTCCGGGTCCCGCGGATCGACCTCGACCGCGCCGATCTGGCCGGCATCCCCGAGCCCGACGAAGCTCCAGCTCTTGCCCGCGTCCACCGACCGGTAGACGCCAGCCCCCTGGATCACGTTGCTGCGCAGCGCCTCCGACCCGGTCCCGACCCAGACCACGTCCGGGTTGGATGGTGCGACCCGGATCGCGCCGATCGACGGCGACGCGAAGAAACCGTCCGAGACGTTCTCCCAGCGCGAGCCGAAGTCCCGCGTCTTGAAGACCCCGCCGCCCGTCGCCCCCATGTAGAACTCGCCGCGGCGCTGACGGACGCCAGCGACCGCCGTGACCCGTCCACCGCGCGTGGGTCCCACGCAGCGGAACTCCAGGCCGGCCGCCGACGCCGGTGCCTGGGCGATCGCAGAGTCGACGAGGAGGAGCGCGGCGCCGAGGGCCGCCCGCACGAGGTGGGCTCGCTGCATCGGGAGCGCACTCTAAGCGCGATCCTCGAGCCACGCCGCAGGCGCAATGGCTACGAGCCGAGGATGTCGAGGATACGCCGATGCACGTCGACGGCGTCGACCGCGTCCGCGGTGTCGTTCGACGACGAGCACAGGAAGACCGGGCCTGCGTCTTCCTCCTCGAACAGCCGGCCGTGCGTGCCGCCGACGATCGACGGATCGGTGCCGATCACGTCCATCAGGTAGCGGAAGCCGAGCAGCTTCTTCGCGAGGTTCTTCGCGACGCGGAGCTTGGGTGCGCGGAGCGTCGGATCGACGAACAGCTCCGTCGGGTCGTAGCCCGGCTTGCGATGGATGTCGACCGTCGTCGCGAAGTCCGGCCGGTGCGCCTCGTCGAGCCAGTAGTGGTACGCGAACCACGCACCCTTCTCGGCGATGCAGACGAGTTCGCCGCTCCGCACGTGGTCGATGCCGTGCTCGACCTGCGCGTCGCGGTCGAGGATCTGGGCGACGCCCGGCAGACCTTCGAGCACCGCACGCGTCGCCGCGAGGTCGGCTGGGTCCGCGACGTACACGTGCGCGCACTGGTGGTCGGCGACCGCGAACGCCCGGCACGCGCCCGCATCGAGGAGCTGCCCGTGGCTGGTCTCCTGGACGCGGAGCAGGCCGCGCTCGTGCAGCGCGCGGTTGACGAAGATCGGCTGGGTAGCCTTCTCGATCCCGTACTCGGAGAGCGCGATGACCTCGGCCCCGCGCGCGCGGGCCGCGTCGATCAGCCGACCGCACTCGGCGTCGATCGCCGCGACCTGGGCCACCGAGCGCGCGTCATCGGGCCCGAACCGCTGGTGGTCGTAGTCGAGGTGCGGCAGGTAGGCGAGAGCCAGCGTCGGGTCGTGCTCTTCGATCACGGCGAGCGTCGCGTCCGCGATCCACTTCGACGACGGGAGCCCGGCCTTCGGGCCCCAGAAGTCGAACAGCGGGAACGGACCGAGCCGCTGCTGGAGAGCCGGGCCGAGCTCGGGGGGATCGCTGTAGATGCCCGGACGCTTGAGGCCGTTCGCGTAATACTCCGGCCGCGGCGTCACCGAGTACGCGACCGGCGCGTACATGTTGAACCACCAGAACATCTTCGCGCAGGTGAAGCCCGGGTCCCGCTTCGCCGCGGTCTCGTAGAACTTCTCCCCCTGGACGAGGTGGTTCGACTGACGCCACAGGAAGACCTGGGCCAGGTCGCGGAAGTACCACCCGTTCGCGACGATGCCGTGCTCACGGGGCATCTTGCCCGTCAGCCACGAGGCCTGGACCGTGCACGTGACCGCGGGGAACACGGTCCGCATCGGGGCCGTGAACCCGGACTCCCCGAGCGCCCGCAGGTGCGGCGCGTGGGCCAGGTCCTTCGGCCGCAGGCCGACGACATCGAGGACGAGGAGCTTCATCGGATCGCGAGGATCGTGGGTCTACGCCCGGGGGTTTTCCAGCGTGCTCGGCAGGAGGGTATCGTCGCGGCCATGCTCGGCCATCGCAGCCTCCGCGCCCTCGTCGTCCTCGCCGCTGCGCTCACGGGTGGATGCGCGTCGGTCCAGACGGAAGTCGCGTCGTCGACGGCTCCAGACGCGGTGGGTCGGACGTTCCGGAGCCTCTGCGTGTCTGCGCCGCAGGGCGATCTGCTCTCGCGGCGCGCGATCGAGGGGGCGATGACCGCGGAGCTCGAAGCCGCGTCGACCGCGCGGGTCCAACAGCTCGTCGATCTGATGTTCCCCGGACGCACCTACAGCGACGAGGAAGTGCGCGAGGCGGTGCGGAACTCCGGAGCAGACGGCTTCCTCGCCGTGGCCCCCCTGCAGACGTGGACCGATACGCGGCACGTCCCGACGACCGTCTCCTCGACGTGGTGGGACCACGGCTACCGTCGACCGATGGGCTGGGGAGGAGCGACGACCTGGGTCTCGGGGGGCTACACGGTCTCCGAACCCCACGCGGTCTTCGACGCACGGCTGCTCGACGTGTCCACCGGCGAGGTCGCGTGGATGGCGACCGTCGCAGCACAAGGCGTGCCCGGGTCGACCTGGTCGTCCCTGCACACCGCCGCCGCGAGAGAGGCCGCTCGACGCCTCGCTGCCGACGGCCTGCTGCCCCCGAAGGACGACGCAGGACAATCTCTGACCCCGCCTCGTTGACCGGTCCCGGGTCGACACTGCGGGCCGCGGACTCGGGAGACAGCCGATGGCCATCACACTGAACGATCTGACGATCTCCGCCCACGGCGTCGACATGGACTCGATCCTCGATGACTGGATATGGGCGATGCCCGAGCCGATGCGGCCGGTCCTCCTCACGGCGCTCGGAGACGCGTTCGCGCAGGGCCAGTCGGGAGCGGTGTACTTCGTCGACGCGGCCTCGGGCGAGATCCGCGCGGTCGCGGACGACGGCGCGACCTTCCAGGGCCTGCTCCGTGACGCTCGTTTCGTCACCGAGCACATGCAGCCGGCACGCATCGTCGCCCACCGCAGGGCGGGCCTCGAGCTCGCGGCACAGCAGGTCTACGGACGCCGCACACCCCTCGTCCTCGGCGGCGCGGACGACATCGACAACGTCGAGGTCACCGACGTCACGGTACACCTGAGCATCCACGGTCAGGTGCACGAGCAGGTCCGCGACCTGCCGGACGGTGCCCCCATCTCCGCAATCCGGATCCGATGACGCGCGCACGCCGCAGGGAGCATCGATGAGAAGCCGGAGCCGCCGCGTCTCCGCGCGCGTGGTTCTTCTCGGCATCGGCGTCGCGACGCTGCTCTGGGCGGCCTCGATGCCGGGACCGCGCTACCCGCGTGCCGACATCCTCGACGCGATCCGCCAGGTCGAGTCGAGCGGCCTGCCGAACCCACCCGACGGCGACCAGGGGCGCGCGATCGGCCCGTACCAGATCCACGAGGTGTACTGGCGGGACGCGCACGCGTTCGACGAGAGCCTCGGCGGGCGCTACGCCGACTGCCGCAGCCGGGCCTACGCGGAGAGGGTCATCGACGCCTACATGCGGCGCTACGCCGCCGAGGCATGGCTGGCCGGCGACGCGGAGACCGTCGCGCGCATCCACAACGGCGGGCCCGAGGGCGCACGCAAGACCGGGACGCTCGGCTACTGGGACAAGGTCCGCGCCGAGCTCGAGCGGCGCGCCGATCCGAGCCGCCGCTGAAGCGGCGCGGGTCACAGCCGCTTCACGAAGACGTTCCGGTACCAGGTGAACGCTTCGCCTTCGAGCGCGCGCGCAGGCGCGTGGCGCTGGAGACCCAGGAAGCCCGCCTTGACGCGTTCCTGGAACTTCGCGCCCTGCTCCGGGGTCAGCTCGAACGTGTCGACGTCGTAGAGCACGACGCCGTTGAGCTCGACGCGGATGCGGCTGCCCTGGTAGCGGATCTCGTAGCTGTTCCAGCAGCCGATCGGGTAGAGCGTGCCGGCGTGGCCCGCCGCGACAGACCCGTAGAGGCTGCCGGTGAACTGCCAGGGCTTGAGCTTGGAGTTCGTGTCCTCCTCCCAGTGGAAGTCGTCGAGGACCTGGATCTCGGCGCCGGAGAACGCCGGGTTGCCACCGTCGCGCTTGGCGCGCAGGAACACCCCCGAGTTCGCACCACGCGTGATCTTGAAGTCCATCCGCAGCGCGAAGTCCCCGAAGTCATCCCGCGTCCGCAGCTCGTGGGCAGAGCCGTTGGTCAGCAGGTGCAGCACGCCCCCTTCGAACTCGAATCCCTTGCCGTCACCGCCGTGGGGCTCCCACTTCGACAGGTCCTTGTCGAGCATCGGCTCCCAGCCGGACTCGGCCTTCGGCGTCAGGAACCCGTCCTCGTCGCACTCGAACTGGAACGCATCGAAGACCGGCAGCTCGCGCATGCGGACGTTGACGAACTTCGCTGCGTGGCCTTCAGGCTCGAGGCCACCGTGCACCTGGACGCCGATCAGACCGGTCGGCGCGTAGCCCTCCGAGCCTTCAGGCTGCTGGTAGTCGGTCAACTTCTCGCCGTTGAGCCAGAACTCGAGGTGCATGTCGCGACCGGTGCAGCGGACGCGAACCTTGTTCCAGCGGTCCTTCCGGAACTTCGACGCCCCATCCGGGTTGTGCTGGAGCCAGCCGTCGGCGTAGATCCCGCCGATCTCACCGCCCTCCCGCCAGTCGAGCGTGACCTGCGCGCCCTTGCCGGCCTTCGACATGCGGACGAACACGCCCGAGTCGAACGGCCAGTCGATCGTCGTGTCGCACTCGAAGTCGTAGCTGTGCCAGGTCTGGGTGGTGTAGAGCAGGCCGCCCGCCTTGCCGTCACCGACGCGCCCAGTGATCGCCCCGTCCTCGACGGTCCAGATCGCCTTGCCGTCGTAGCGGCCGCCGGTCGCCGTCCAGCCGTCGAGGGTCTTCCCGTCGAAGAGCGTGCGCCACGGCGTCGACTGGCGGAGCGGCGCGGGTCGGATCTCTGCGTCCTGCGCGACGAGCGCGGAGGCGGCGAGGCCTGGGACGAGGAGGAGAGCGAGGTGCTGCGTGCGGTTCATGATGCTCGGGTGGTGGGCCGGCATGGTACGCCGGACCGCCGAAGCATCATCGCCCGATCAGCCACTCCAACCCATCGGTGTGGGAGAACGGGAACCCGTCGGCCGTTCCCGGGTCGACGAGGAAGCACTGCCAGTTGATCGGGCGCGCGCAGAAGTCCCCGGTGCCGGGGAGCGGCACGACGAGGTCGACGCTGCCGCGCGCATCGAGGCCGATCACGAAGCTGTCGAAGTCGATTCCGCGGGGCCCGGCGAGCACCTGCAGCAGCATCGGCCCGATCGGGATCTGGATCCGACCGAACCCGAAGACCATCACCCCCATCGCGTTCGGCAGACCGTTGCTGACGGTGATGACGCCGCCCGCGCCAGCGACCGGCAGGCTCCCGGTGATCCGCGGGAAGCCGCGGGAACCAGCCCGCGCGATCCCGTAGTTCTCGACCTGGGGCGTGGGGCAGGTCGTCGGGTTGTGCCAGATCGACGTCCAGACCGTGAACTGCTCGCCAACCGGCAGCACGAGATCCCACTGCGCGGCGCTGGTGCTGTCCCCACCGACGAAGGGTAGCCCGGTGTTGGCGAGCAGCGCCGGACCCGGGTCGAGGATGCCGCACTCCCCGTCGTCCCGCGCCTCGACGAGGAAGCGATCCGGGAAGTGGTTCTCGAGCGCGACGACGGAGCCTGGGCAGATACCGACGAACGCCTGGGCCTGCAGCCCACCGACCGCCGACTCGGCGCCGATCACGCAGGGCGCGAGGTCGACGTAGTGGAACAGGCTGATCCGCAGCACGCGTCCGCTCGTGTTGATGATCGTCAGCCGGTTGTAGACCCGCGCGCTCTCGGACGCGGTGCGGAAGATGTCGTAGCTGATGTCGGCGCGGAACAGCCCGCGCTGGTCGACGTTCGGCCACGTCAGGTCCGCATGACGACGGTCGTAGCTCTGGAGCAGCTGCCCGTCGTCGCGGAACGCTCGTTCGTCCGCGTCACCTTCGACGCGGTAGTACCACCAGTTCTCCGTAAGCACGTCCGGGAGCGCCGGGTCCGCCGAGAAGTCACAGTCGACCGAGTCGGACTGCGCGGTCCCGATCGGTCCGACCCGGTAGTAGGCAGGACCATCCCTGATCACGCCCTGGGCAGGGACGGTCGCGGTCAGGGCGAGCAGGAAGACGCTCGCGACGAGGCTCGGGCGGGGCATCGGCGGGTCAGGGTAGAGGGTCGGCCGGTGCCCGATGGTGGCACTCCGGAACCGGTCGTGTAGCCCCCTGGCGAGTCCCCGGCGCCGAAGCCCCCATCGCATCGGAACCAGCGCGGGACCGGAAACGCAGAACGGGCCGGACCCGCACCGGGCCGACCCGCTCCGCGCTCGCGCATCGGCGATCGCCGATCCGTGGATCAGTGGATGAAGAGCATCTCTTCGTACTTCGGCAGCGGCCAGAGGTCGTTGTCGACCAGCGTCTCCAACGAGTCGCAGGCCTCCCGCAGCGCGAGGCTCGCCGGAACGACCGTGTTGCGGCACGTCCGCGCGTGACCCTCCGCCGAATCGGCATGGGACTCGGCAGCCTCGTAGGCCTGCTCGAGCGTCTCGAGCGCACCGAGCGCCTGATCGATCCGCGCCGCGAGGTCCTGCAGACGCTTCTCCTGGCGCGCGAGCGACTTCGCGCCGACGCGACGCGCGGCCTCGATGCTCTCGGCGAGCTCGCGCTGGAACCGGAACGCGGCGGGCAGCAGCGCGGACGACGCGAGCGTGATCGCGCTCTGCGCCTCGATCGAGATCGCCTTCGCGTAGGCCTCGAACATCACGTTCGTGCGCGAGTCGCACTCGCGCTTGCTGAGCACGGCGTGGCGCTCGAACATCGCGACCGTCTCCTCGGTCGAGAACTGACCGATCGCGTCGACCGCGGTCGGCAGGTTCGGGAGCCCACGCTTCGCGGCCTCCTCGTGCCATTCGGACGAGTAGCCGTTGCCGTTGAAGATCACGCGCTGGTGCTTCTGGAGCACCCCCTGCACGGTCTGCTGCACGGCCTGCTCGCGCGACGTCCCGGCAGCGACCTTGGCCTCGATCTCGTCGGCGATGATGCGCAGCGACTCGGCGACGATCGTGTTCAGCACCGTGTTCGGCTGGCTGATCGACTGGCTCGAGCCGACGGCGCGGAACTCGAACTTGTTGCCGGTGAACGCGAACGGCGAAGTGCGGTTGCGGTCGGTCGCGTCCCTCGGCAGCGGCGGCAGCGTGCTGACACCGAGCTTCATCGTGCCGCTCTCACCGCCCTTGCTGCCGCGCGGCTCGCCGGTGATGAGCGCATCGACGACGGCCGACAGCTGCTCGCCGAGGTAGATCGAGATGATCGCCGGAGGCGCTTCGTTCGCGCCGAGGCGGTGGTCGTTGCCCGCAGTCGCGATGGTCATCCGCAGCAGCTCGGCGTGCAGGTCGACCGCACGGATCGTCGCGGTGAGGAAGACGATGAACCGCATGTTCTCGTCCGGGGTGTGACCCGGCTCGAGGAGGTTCTCGCCGCCGCTCGTCGACATCGACCAGTTGTTGTGCTTACCCGACCCGTTGACGCCGGCGAACGGCTTCTCGTGGAGCAGGCACTGGAAGCCGTGGCGCTGCGCGACCTGGCGCAGCACTTCCATCGTCAGCATGTTGTGGTCGGTCGAGACCGTGGTGCGCTCGAAGATCGGCGCGATCTCGAACTGCGAGGGAGCGACCTCGTTGTGACGCGTCTTGACCGGCACGCCGAGCTTCCAGAGCTCGCGCTCGACCTCGTGCATGTAGGCCAGGACGCGCGGGCTGATCGAGCCGAAGTAGTGGTCCTCGAGCTGCTGGCCCTTCGGCGGCTGCGCGCCGAACAGCGTGCGGCCGGTCGCGATCAGGTCGGGGCGCTGCAGATAGAACTCGCGGTCGATGAGGAAGTACTCCTGCTCGGCGCCGACCGTCGGGTAGACGTACTCGGTCTTCTCGTCGCCGAGGACCTTCAGCATCCGCAGCGCGGCCTTGTTGAGCGCCTCGCACGACCGGAGCAGCGGCGTCTTCTTGTCGAGCGCATCGCCCGTCCACGAGCAGAACGCGGTCGGGATGCACAGCGTCGCACCCATCGCGGTCTCGCGGATGAAAGCGGGCGACGTCGGGTCCCACGCGGTGTAGCCACGCGCTTCGAAGGTCGCGCGGAGACCGCCCGACGGGAACGAGGACGCGTCGGGCTCGCCCTTGACCAACTGCTTGCCGGAGAACTCGAGCAGCATGCGGCCGTCCTCGATCGCGAGGAACGAGTCGTGCTTCTCGGCGGTCAGCCCGGTCATCGGCTGGAACCAGTGCGTGAAGTGCGTCGCACCGCGCTCCAGCGCCCATTCCTTCATCGCGTTCGCGACGAGGTCCGCCAGCTCCGGCTCCAGCTCCGTGCCCCGCTCGATGCAGGACTCGAGCGCGCGGTAGGCGCGCTCCGGCAGGTGCTCACGCATCTGCGCGAGGTCGAAGACGTTCTTGCCGTAGAGCTCGTGGAGATCATCGCGCAGCTCCGGCGGCTTCGGCGCGGCGCGGTTCACGATCGTGTGGACGGCGGAATGGCGAGCGGGGTGGGACATGGACGTGGGCTCCGAGAACGAGAGGGGAGGAGCTGGTGGGTACGGATCGGGGCAAGTTAGTGACGCTTCGAATCGGCTTCCACGGCGAGATTCGAACCCTTCAGGAAAGTCATGCGGCGCCCACCCCCCGAGCTGTGGAAAGGCATCCACACCCAGGCCTGTCCCTGCCTCACCCGGGGGGCCGGACGCCGCCCCCGCTAAGCTCCCCCACCGATGACCGGACCGACCCGACGCCTGCTCGCCGCCGCCGCCGCACTGATCGCGGTCGCCGTCGCCGCGATCGCCGCACTCGGCTCCTACTGGGAGTCGCGCGCCGACACCGAGCTCGCGGCCGCCCGCGACGAGGTCCGGGCGCGTGGCCTTCCCGAGGACCTGTCCGAGATCGGCGCCTATCTGGACGAGGTCTACGGCCCGGTCCCCGCCGAGCAGAACGGGGCAGCAGCACTGACGGCGGCGATGGCAGCCATCCGGGAGATCGACGACATGTCACCGATCCCTCTGGACGAGGGCGATGGCTACGAGGACCCGGCGGAGGTCGACCGCTACCTCGACGCTCACGGCCACCTCGCGCTGCCTGTCCAGACGGCGCTCCGGGACTTCCGACGGTTCCGGTTCGACTCCGAATGGTGGACGGACGACGGGCCGGACACGCCGTCCGGGCTCGGGTTCATGCAGGTCGCCGAACTGTTCCAGCTCCGCGCCTACCAGCGCCGCCTCGCGGGCCACCTGCCGGCCGCCCTCCAAGAGGTCAGCGCGCTGGTCGCCCTGGGCGAGAGCCTCCGCGAAGTGCCCCGCCCCATCGAGCAGTTGTGTCGGCTCGCCTGCCTGGACGCGGCCGCCACCGAGCTCCGGCACCTGATGGAGCGCGCCGAGGCCCCGCTCGAGCTGGCGAACGCGATCCCGGCGGTCGACGTCCGGCCCGAGTTCTCCGCCGCGCTGGCGACCGAGGCCGCGTTCTACCGGACGGTCACGAAGGACGTCTTCGCGGAGGTCGAGCGGGCCGGCCAGGGCTTCGGACTCATGCCGACGGGAGCCGCGATGAAGCTGGACCTCGCCCGGGTCCTCAGGCTCCAGCTCGAGGCGGTGGACCTCGCGAGCCGCATCGACCGGGACGCGGTCGCGGCGCTCCGGACCAGGGAGGACGCGTTCCTCGAGGACGCGGGGCCGATCGCGAAGCTCCTCGTCACCGCCAACAGCAGCATCCTGGAGCGCGTCCTGCACTGGGAGGACAAGTGGGCGCTCACGCAGTTCGGCGCCCGGGTCCTGGCGCTGTGGCGGCAGCTCGGCAGGTGGCCGAACGCCGACGAGCTCCCCGAGGCTCCGGAGTCCGCAGCAGACGGCTCCGCCCTCCGCTGGGCGGTCGTCGACGGGAGCTTCGACACCACGCTCGGCGAGTCGAGCTGGGCGATCCGGGCGCGCTGACCCAGGGGCGAGCGGCGGCGGGCGCCGCGCGCGTCAGCGGAACTTCGCGCGCCAGTCGGCGGGCATCGTCCGCATGTCGGCCTCGTCGCCGTACTGCTGCTGGAGCTGGCCGAGCCGGACCGCGAGTTCGGTGCCCACGGTCAGGTAGCGCGGATCGCCGAACACGTTGTGGAGCTCGTCCGGGTCCTCTTCGAGGTCGTAGAGCTCCCACTCACCGAACTGGTAGAAGCGGATCAGCTTGTAGCGCTCGGTCCGGACCGCGACCTGCCGCGCGACCATGTGGACCGACGGGTACTCGTGGTAGTGGTAGTAGATCGCGTCGCGCCAGTCCTCGGGGGCTTCCCCGCGGAGCAGCGGGACCAGGGAGCGCCCCTGGAGGTCGTCGGGAATCGGCACGCCGGCCATCTCCAGGAAGGTCGACGCGTAGTCGAGGTTCTGGACGAGGTGGCGGTCCTCGCTCGCCGCGGCGGTCTGGCCCGGCCAGCGGACGACGAGCGGCATGCTCATCGACTCCTCGTATGCCCACCGCTTGTCGTACATGCCGTGGTCGCCGAGGTAGAAGCCCTGGTCGGACGCGTAGACGACGACCGTGTTGTCGGCGAGGCCCTTCTCCTCCAGGTAGCGGACGAGGCGGCCGACGCTGTCGTCGACGCCGCGGACGCAGCGGAGGTAGTTCTTCATGTAGCGCTGGTACTTCCAACGTACGAGATCGTCGCCCGAGAGGTTCGCCGCGCGGAACGCCTCGTTCTCGCCGCGGTAGGCCGCGTCCCACGCCGCGCGCTGCACCTCCGTCATCTTCCCGAGGTTGCGGAAGCCCGAGCCGTCCTTCGACTTGCCCGCCTTCGGGTCGAAGTCGGCGTCCGGCTCGACGAACAGGTCGTAGACGAGGTTGAGCTCGTTCTCGACGCTCATCTCGTGGTGCCGGGCCGGGCTCGCGTTGTCCTCGGCTGCGTCGAACAGCGTGTCCGGCTCCGGGATCTCGATGTCGTCGTAGAGGTCGAGGTGACGCTGCGGCGGCATCCAGTTCCGGTGCGGAGCCTTGTGCTGGCACATCAGCAGGAACGGCTTGTCTGGATCCCGGCCCCCGTCGAGCCAGTCGATCGCCAGATCGGTCACCACGTCGGTCACGTAGCCCTCGACCTGGCGCCGACCCGACTCCCGGATCAGCACCGGGTTGTAGTAGTCGCCCTGGCCGGGCAGCACGTCCCAGTGGTCGAACCCCTGCGGGTCGGAGTTCAGGTGCCACTTGCCGATCAGCGCAGTCGAGTAGCCGGCCGCACGGAGCAGCTTCGGGAACGTCTGCTGGTCGCCGTCGAACTTGTCGCCGTTCTGCCGGAAGCCGTTCACGTGGCTGTGCTTGCCGGTCAGGATCACCGCCCGGCTCGGGCCGCAGAGCGAGTTCGTGCAGTAGCTGCGGCGGAACAACATCCCCTGCCCGGCGAGCCGGTCGATGTTCGGCGTCGGGTCGAGCGCAGCGAGCGGTCCGCCGTAGGCGCCGATCGCGTGCGGGGCGTGGTCGTCGGAGAAGACGAAGAGGATGTTCGGACGCTGGGCTCGCTCCTGGGCGGCAAGCCCGATGGAGACGAGAGCGGCGGCGAGGGTGTGGAGGGTCTTCACGGCGCCGGACACCGTACGGCGGAACACGGAGAGGATCTCCGCCGAATTGCCGGTGACGCACGACATCGCGCCTCCTGGCATCCGTCCCGGAGAGCACCTAGCGTGCTCGCCCGAGGTGAGCCATGCGTGACATCATCTGTCCGAACTGTGGGAAGGCGTTCCAGGTCGACGAGACCGGCTATGCGGACATCCTGAAGCAGGTCCGTGACGAGGAGTTCGACAAGCAGCTCCACGAGCGACTCGAGCTCGCCGAGCGCGAGGCGCTCGCCCGCGTGGAGAAGGCCGAACTGGCGAAGGAGCTCTCGATCAAGCAGTCGCTGGACGAGGCGGAGCGGAGCCGCGACAGGGCCATCCAGGATCTCGAAGCCCTGCGGCGTGAGAGCGCAGCTGCACTGGAGCTCGCGCAGTCCGAAGCGCAGAAGGCACTCGAATCAGCCGCCTCGGCCCGGGACCTGCAGATCCAGGATCTACGCGCGAAGCTCGAGGCCTCTGCGACCGCCCGGCAACTCGCGGTCAGGGAGGCCGTCGGTGAGGTCGAGAAGCAACGCGACGAGCTGGCCGGGAAGCTCGAGCGCAGCGTCCTCGAGAAGGAGCTCGCCGAGAAGGCGCTCAAGGACAAGTACGAGACGCAGATCAAGGACCGCGACGACGCGATCGAACGCCTGAAGGAGATGCGCGCGAGGCTGTCGACGAAGATGCTCGGCGAGACGCTCGAACAGCACTGCGAGACGGCGTTCAACCAGATCCGCGCGACGGCGTTCCCGCGCGCCTACTTCGAGAAGGACAACGACGCACGCTCGGGCAGCAAGGGCGACTTCATCTTCCGGGACCGGAGCGAGGACGGCGTCGAAATCGTCTCGATCATGTTCGAGATGAAGAACGAAGCCGACACCACGGCCACGAAGAAGCGCAACGAGGACTTCTTCAAGGAGCTCGACAAGGACCGGAACGAGAAGGACTGCGAGTACGCGGTCCTCGTCTCGCTGCTCGAGTCCGACAGCGAGCTCTACAACAGCGGGATCGTCGACGTCTCACACCGCTACCCGAAGATGTACGTGATCCGGCCCCAGTTCTTCATCCCGATGATCACGCTGCTCCGCAACGCCGCGCTGGGCGCACTGGCCTACAAGAGCGAACTCGCGCTGGTGAAGGCGCAGAACATCGACATCACGACCTTCGAGAGCGACCTCGACGCCTTCAAGACGGCGTTCGCCAAGAACTACGACCTCGCCTCACGCCGGTTCCAGACCGCGATCGACGAGATCGACAAGTCCATCGACCATCTCCAGAAGACGAAGGACGCGCTGCTCGGCGCCGACCGGAACCTGCGGCTCGCCAACGACAAGGCGCAGGACGTGACCATCAAGAAGCTGACCCGGAAGAACCCGACGATGGCCGAGAAGTTCCGTCAGCTCGCGGACGACGACGAGACGAAGTAGCGAGATGGCGCGTCTTGCCCGCCTCGCGGGGCGTCGACAAAGCGGCAGGGTCAGCGCGTCGACGGCCGGACGCGAGCCACGTTGGCCATGAAGAGCCCGCGCCCGTGGGTCGCGGCGACGAGCTCCGTCGCGGACTCCTGGAACGCGAGATCCATCACGATCGCCGTCGGAAGCCGGGTCGACAGCGAGACCCAGGTCTTCCCCTCGTCCGTCGACACGAGCACTCCGCCAGCCGTGCCGACGTAGACGACGCGCCGATCGCGCGGGTCCTCGACGAGGACGTACACCGACTCGGGAGGCAACCCCTGCGACAGGTCTCGCCAGGATGCGCCGCGATCGTCCGACACGAGGACGTGACCGCGCGCGCCTCGCCCACCCAGACACGCGAACACCCGGTCGACGACGTGCCGCGAGGCGACGAGACGATGGAGCTCGCCCCGCGGGAGCGCCGCCGCAGGGGACCAGCTGGCGCCGTCGTCCCCGGTCGCACGCACGCGTCCGTCGGCTCGCCCGGCGTAGAGCAGGCCGCTGCGCATCGGAGACTCGACCAGCGTGACGATCGAGCGACCCTCGCCCACGTCGTCGCCGATCCTCTCCCAGCTGTCGCCGCGGTCGTCCGAACGGAAGACGTGCTGGGCGGCGCAGTAGAGACGCTTCTGAGAGTGGGCCGAGGCGAACAGGGGAGCGTTCCACGCGAACGCGAGATCACGCCCTCTCGGCCGGATGCGCACGTCGTCGACGCCGGAGAGCGTCGACCCCGCGACGGTCTTCCGGCGCATGTCGCCGTTCTGGTGCTCGAAGTAGACGACGCCCGCGTCGCTCGGGTCGGGGAACGTCGCGAACCCATCGCCGCCCGCCCAGCGATCCAGGAACACGTGACGCCATGCGCCCTGGCCACCCTCGCCGAGAGCGACCGCGGGTCCGACCACCGAGGCGTTGTCCTGCGTGCCGCCCCAGACCAGGAAGGGCCGCGCCGCACCCTGCTCGACGTGGACGGTGTAGAACTCGGCGATGGGCAGCGTGTTGTGGTGCTTCCACGTCGCGCCACGGTCGAGCGACTCGAACAGTCCGCCGTCGTTGCCGAGGAGGAGTCGATCCCCGTTCCGCGGATCGATCCAGAGGTCGTGCGCGTCGAGGTGCAGGATCGAGTCCGTGTCGACACCGCGCGCACCGAACGGAATCGCGCGTTCGACGCTCTCGCGGACCTCGGCCCAGGTCGCGCCACCGTCGCGAGAGACGATCAGCTTCATCCCGCAGACGAAGATCGTGTCCGGGTCGTCCGGGGCGACGACGACGTCGCAGAAGTCCCAGCCCACGTAGGTCGGCAGGTAGTCCTCGTGGCACCGGGACCACGAAGCACCGCGGTCCTCCGAGCGGTAGACCGCGCCACCGACTCCGTAGCGACCTTCACCGGGCTTGCGTTGGTCGACGAGCAGCGCGTAGGCGACCGCAGGACTCGAGGCAGACACCCCGACCGCGACTCGCTCGATGAACGTGCCCACGGGCAGCCCCTGGTCCTCACCGACGCGCTGCCAGGTACTGCCACCGTCGACGGTGCGATGGACACCGCTCCGGTCCCCGCCGCGCCGGTCCCAGGTTGCCACGAGGAGCTGATCGGGATCGTCCGCGACCCGGACGAGATCGATCGCGGCCACGCCCGAGGGCAGGGAGAGCACGGCCTCCCATTCGCCACCACCGTCCCGGGTCCGGAACACACCCTGGGCGTCCGCACCCGCCCCGGCACGGGGTGCGATCGCCGCCACGATGACCTGATTCGGGTCCTCCGGGTGCGGCAGCACCTTCCCGATGCGCCCGACCTCTTCCAGTCCGGCATGCTGCCACGTCTCACCGCCGTCGCTGGAGCGGTAGACGCCGCAGCCGTCGAACGAAACGCCACCGAGGTGCGCCTCCCCGGTCCCGACCCAGAGGGTGTCCGGGTCGCTCGGCGTGATCGCGACGTGACCGATCGCGCACGTAGCTTCGTGCTCGAACAGCGGGGTCCAGGTCGTTCCACCATCCCGAGTCCGCCACAGATTCCCCGAGCCGGGCGCGACGTAGATCGTGCGCGGGTCATCAGGACTCACCGCGATCGACTCGACCCGTCCCCCACAGAACGCAGGGCCGAGGGTGCGCCAGGCGACGTCGGCGAACGGAGAGGCCTGGTCCAGGTCACGACGTGCCTGCCACGCCTCCAGCGGAGACTGGCCCCTCGGCGCCGCACTCGGGAGGGCGAGGACGAGGATGAGCGAGAGAGCGAACGGGCGACGCATGGTTCGCATCATCCCCGCTCGCAGTCCCCCGAACGAGAACGGCGCCCGTCAGCCGATGCCGACGGACGCCGTCAAGCCGAACGGCTCGCGGCCTGTCACAGCTGGACGTTGATGTCGATCGCCGGCGACAGCGCGCCCGCGAAGGGCAGCGAGAAGCCGCTGCCGACCACCAGCACCTGGCCGTAGAGGTGGGCACCTGCCAGCAGCACGTTGTTCGGGATGCCGAGCGGCAGCGAGGCGCTCCCCGAGCCGTTGCCGAGGATGCCCGCGACGTCCTGGGCGACCTCGATCTGGCAGCCCGTCCCGAGCAGGAAGCTGACGTCTGCAGGCAGTGCACCGCCCGCGACGACGAGGCCGCCGAGAGCCAGGACCGCCGGACGGCCCGGCTCCATGCCGGCCACGTCGAGCGTGAAGCTGGCGTTGCCGACGCGCGGCGCGCCACCCGACGAGGTGACCGAGGGCGCACCACCGCTCGGACCCGCGCAGCCCGCACCGAACGAGGAGAACGTCGGGCTCTCCTGCATCATCGCGAGCTGGATGTCCCCCGCGGTCAGCGCGTTGCCGTAGAGCCGGAAGTCGTCCACGTCGTAGTGGAGCCCCATGCCGCTGGTCGCCGCCGTGTGGTAGCCGATCGTGAAGTCCGAGTTGGTCATCACGTGGGTTCCCGGCGTGAAGGCCGTCGACGAGTCGAGGACGCCGTCGATGTACCAGTCGGCGGTGCCGGTCACGTCGTCGATGCTCAGCGCAACGTGCTGCCACACTCCCGGCGCGCCCTGCACCGACCCGATCGTCTTGATGTCACCGATCGCGGTGCCGCGGTACCAGAGGCCGGTGCCGGCGACGCCGCCGGTGAAGCAGCGCATCTGTGCACCGGGGCCTCCGAAGTTGTAGGCCAGCGCCGTGCCCGGCGCGGTCTGCATCCGCTGCCACCACATCACCGTGACGTTCGCGAGGTTCGGCGAGAAGCCGGTCGAGACGCCGACGCCGCCCGCAGGCTGCGCGGCGAGCGCGCCGAAGCCCGGCTCGTTGCCCTGCCAGCCCGTGCGGCCAGCATCGCCCTGCCAGTTGGCGACCGACACGGTCGAGGACAGCGGCGCCAGGGTCGTGCTCGCGGTGTTCGCGATCGTCTGACCGCGCGGCTCGTTGAACTGGAACTCGAGCACGTCCGCGCTCGCCGTGTTGTTGGTCGCACCGACGACGGTGATCAGGTCGGCCTTGACCTCGGACGCGATGTTCGCGCCGTTGGCCGCTTGCAGCGTGACCGTGTAGGTCCCGCCGGTCGCATAGACCCAGGTCGGGTTCTGGGCCGTCGAGTCGACGATGCCGTCGCTCTCGAAGTCCCACGCCCAGGCGATCGGGTTGCCGGCCGTCGTGTCGGTGAACTGCACGGTCAGCGGCGCAGCGCCGAGCGTCGTGCTCGCCGTGAAGTCGACGGTGATCGGGTCGACGACGACGAAGTCGTTCTTGGTCTCCGTGCGAGCCCCGTTCACCGCATCGATCGTCAGGAGAGTGACGGTGTAGGACCCACCCGCGATGTAGGTATGGCTGGGGTTCTGCTGGGTCGAGTCGACGTTGCCGTCGTTGTCGAAGTCCCAGGCCCAGTTCAGGATGCCGCCCGGGTCGGACGTGTAGCTCGTGTCCGTGAACTGAACGGTCAGCGGCGAGGATCCGCTCGTCGGCGTGGCGCTGAAGTTCGGGAACAGCCCGTTGCCCGGGTTGTAGCAGAGCTCGATGTTCGCGACGCGCGGCGAGAACGGCGAGCCGCTGAACGGCACGTTCGTCGCAGTGCCGAGCTGGAGCGACAGGAAGTTGTCGGAGTACGACTGGTTGGCGCCGTTGCCGTTCGTGTAGCGGTGCGAGGTCCCCACCGCGACGAGGGCGACACCGTAGGCGCCGGGCGTGATGATGGCGGGCACGGACAGCGTGCAGATCGACCGCTGGTCCTGACCGGCGCCGAGCCCCGAGCCGGAACCGATCTGGTTCCAGGCCGCCGGGTTGGCCTCGTTGCCGACCGACGTGCCGGGCGTGAGATAGACGTCGACTCCGACCGGGAGGCCACTCGAGGTCGAAGCGAAGTTGCAGACCACGTCGGTGAGGACGATCGCTGAACTGACGGTCATGTCGAAGTAGACCGCGCCGCCGGCCGCCCCCCCGTTGTTGGAGAGGAACGGGTTGAGGGTGGCGAGGCACTGCGAGCCGGTCTGGGCGCTCAGGGGCGCAGCTCCCGCAGCAGCGGTGAGCAGGGCGAGACCGATCGCCGGAAGCGAAGCTCTCATGGCTTGGACTCCTGGGACGAGAAAGAGGGAGAGGGCGAGTCCGGCGCCGAGCCAGCGCCGAGGGCGCTCAGGATATCAGAAGATCCTGTGGTCTTCCGAGAAGGCGGGCCGAGCCCGGGCGGACGCATCCCCGAGGCCTCTGCGACGCTTGGAGCTTCACGCCGGATCCTCGACCCGGCTTCGGCCCATCCCGGGCCGGACGAGGATGCCCGCGTCGCGCGGCCCCAAGAACGCCAGACCGAAAATGCGCGAGCGGCCGGAGAGCCGTGCTCCTCTCCCCCCGGGAGGAACACGGCGTCAGAACATCCCGATCGCCGACGACCCACCGCGGTCGGTCGACGGCGTCGAAGCCCGTCAGCGCCTCGTGGTCACCCGGATGCGGGCGCTTCGCGCGCTCTCGTTCCCCGACGTGTCCGTCGCCGTCACTCGATAGAAGTAGCGGGTGCGGCGGGCGAGGCCGGTGTCCACGAACGCGCTCGTGCTGACCGGCGAGCTGTTGACCCGAGTGTAGGGCCCCCCGCTCCGCCTCGCGCGGTAGACGAAGTAGCCCGCAAGGTCTGCCTCGGTGTTGTCCGCCCAGTTCAGGGACACCGAGTTGCTCGTCGTCGAGCCGCTCAGCCCGGTCGGCGCGGACGGAGGCGTGGTGTCGCCACCCTCGGGGGTCCCGGAGACCGTCGCGCTGTCGGCGCTCTCGTTGCCCGAGGTGTCGACCGCGGTCACACGGTAGTAGTAGGTCGTCCCGTTGCTGACCGCGCCGTCCGTGTAGGCGCTCTGCGCGATGGTGCCCGCGGTCAGGGCCGTGAACGGCCCACCGGCGCTCGTCGCCCGGTAGACGACGTAGCCATCGAGGTCGGCCTCGGTGTTGTTCGCCCAATCGAGCGCGACGCTGCCGTTGCCCGCCGTTGCCGAGAGCCCGGTCGGAGCCGAGGGCGGCGTCGTGTCCGGGGCCTGCGGAGTCGCCGAGGCTGTCGCGCTGGCCGCGCTCTCGTTGCCCGAGGTGTCGACGGCGGTCACGCGGTAGTAGTAGGTCGACCCGTTGCTAACCGTGCCGTCCGTGTAGGCGCTGACCAGCAGCAGCGTCGCGTTCTGCGCGGTGAACGGGCCTGCCGCGCTCGTCGCGCGATGGACCACGTAGCCGGCGAGGTCCGCTTCGGTGTTGTTCGCCCAGTCGAGCGCCACCGTCCCGTTGCCGGCCGTCGCCGAGAGGCCCGACGGCGCCGCGGGCGGAGTGACGTCCCCGCCGCCGCCACCGCCGCCCAGGATCGCGTCGACCGCAGCGTTCGCGTCGACGATGCCGTGGCCGAACGTCGTGTCGTAGCCGGCCGCACCGCGATCGACGCAGCTCGACTCGATCGCCGCACGGATCTCGGCAGCCGTCGCCGACGGACGCGCCGCCTTGACCAGCGCCGCGACGCCCGCGACGTGCGGCGTCGCCATCGAAGTGCCCTGGAAGAAGTAGTAGCCGAAGCTCGTGACCGAGGTCCCGAACGTCTGCTGCAGGACACCGTCACCGTAGCCGTCCCCGTTCTGGTCGACGCTCGTGTCACCGCCCGGGGCAGAGACGTCGATTCCAGAGCCGTACTGGGAGTAGGGCGCACGGTTGCCGTCGAAGCGGGTCGCGCCGACGGCGATGCAGTTCGAGTAGGCAGCGGGATAGCCGATCGATGCGGTGCCGCTGTTGCCGGTCGCCGCGCAGATCACGACGCCACGACTCCACGCGTAGTCGATCGCGTCCTGGAGGACGGTCGCGCCTCCCGATCCACCGAGGCTCAGGTTGATCACGTCCGCACCGTTGTCGGCGGCGAAGCGGATGCCGTTCGCGACCGACGTCCAGCTGCCCGAACCGCTGCTGCTGAGCACCTTGACCGGCATGATCGTCGCGCCGAAGGCGACGCCAGCCGTGCCCTGCCCGTTGTTCGTCGACTGCGCGATGGTGCCGGCGACGTGCGTGCCGTGACCCTCGTCGTCGTTCGCGTGGGCGTCGTTGTTGATGAAGTCGTAGCCGGCCACGAAGTTGGCCCCGGCGAGGTCGGGCGCCTGCGCGAAGCCGCCGAAGTTCTCGTAGGCCACACCCGTGTCGACGACGGCGACCACCGCGCCGACGCCCGTGCTCTTCGTCCACGCTTCCGGCGCCTGGACACCGAAGTTGCTGGCCGCAGCACCGCTGACCGCACCGCGGTCCATCATGTGCCACTGGTAGCCCCAGAACGTGTCGTTCGGGGGAGTGCCCAGCGCGTAGCAGAAGCCCTCGGGCTCCGCGTAGACGACGTGCGGCTGGCTGCGGAGCCAGGCGACCCAGGCGTCGACCGCGCCGTGGGGAACTTCGAGGACCTCGAAGTCACCGCCGTAGCCGCGCTCGGCCACCCTGGCCTGGAGCGGCGCGAGCAAGCCCTCGAGACCGGCGGTGTCGATCGTCGGGTCGAACTTGACGACGAGGCGCGTCGAGGAGACCGCGGGCAGCTCTGCCAGATCCCGCGTCGTCGAGACGAAAAGGCCTGCGTCGCCGACCCGGCGCGTCTGGCGAAGCGGTTCTTGGGCAGAGACGGAAACCGCCAGGAGGCCGAGCAGGCCCAGGGCGACGGGGGCAGATCGCTGATTCATACGGGTTATCGATGCGAGACGGCTGTTGGATGACTCCGGTGGCTTCGGAGGTTCCCGCCCGCGCCGAAATTTATGCCCGAACTCATTTCCGGGGCCGAGCACCAACCGGCAGGTCCAGGCGTTTTTCCGTATGAATCGGTGGCGTCGGCGCCTCAGCCGCCGATCCGGGTGCGAGCACCCTCGGAGACAGCCAGCCCGAGCGCATTCGCGCCCGCATCGATCACCACCCATTGGTGGAACACATCGACGCCGATCAACGCAGGGTCGCCCGGGACCGGGAGGTCGACGCGGGCGGACCCGGCACCGTCGGCCGCTCGCTGGTCGATCCGCTCGGGAGCGACCAGCAGACTGCAGCCGGGCGCTCCGGGCAGCGGCGCCGGAAGGGAGATGCCTCCGAAGGACTGGTCAGAGGTGCCGATCAGCAGGGCCGTCACCGCACCGGGCGCGGCCTGCGACAGGGTGAGCGCGAAGGACCTGCCGACGATCGGAACGCCGTCGTTGCCCATCGAGGGGCTGGTCCGCGTCCCGCCACCCGCGCAGATCACACGGAACGAGGGAGCCGAGATGATCCCCGAGGCGGCCCACGAACCGGTCAGGGCCGGACGCCGCCAGGAACCCGATCCGGACTGGCCCGCGCCGAGGGTCGCGAGGTAGGTGGTCTGCGCGGAGTGGTCGACCGCGAGGTGGAAGGCCCCCTGCACCGTCACCGGGCTCGGCAGGGTCGCGCGGTAGAAGCCGGGCGTCCCCGCGATCGTCACCGTGGTCTGCGCGAGGGGCGCGGCCGCCGGGAGCCCGCCGGCATCCGCGTAGACGTAGGCGCCGACGGTCACGGGTCCGCCGGTCGTGCTCGCCGAGAACACCTCGAAGGCCTCGACCTGCAGCGCACCCTGGCTCGGGACGCGGTAGGCGTACTCGTTGGTCCGCAGCAGGTTGGCGAGCGAGCCGCCGTTCTCGTTGTTCGACGCGCAGGTGTTCGGCGTCGTGCCCGTCCCGACGCACGCCTGGCCGAACCGCGTGAACGTGCCCGGGTTCGCGAAGCCGATCTCGGCGAGATCCGCGAGGCCGGCGAGGACCGACCTGGTGATCAGCTCCGAGAGCTGGAAGTCGTTGGCCGACGAACCGAGCGCGTCGTTCGAGGTGTGGATGAAGGGCGAATACTGGCCGATGTCCTCGAACGGGAACGCCGCCGCGAAGCCGTTGCGGAAGAACGAGCGGTGATCGCTCGTGCCGCCGGTCAGCGATCCCCGGTTGATCGTCAGCCCAGGGACGTAGGTCTGGGCCGAGGCCGTCAGGGCATCGATCAGCGAGGCCGTCGAGTCGTTGGTCACGAAGTCGAGCGACAGCGCATCCCCCGCGGCCCGGTAGGCGTTCATGTCGGTGTTCACGTAGGCGACGATCGCATCGCCTCGGGCCGCCGCAGCGGCGGCGTAGGCGTTGCTGCCGACCAGACCGAACTCCTCCGCGTTCCACCACGCGAACCGGATCGTCCGGCGGAACTGCTGGTTGGCCATGATCCGGACGAGCTCGAGCACGGCCGCAGAGCCCGACGCGTTGTCGTCGGCTCCCGGTGAGCGCGCGGTGGACGACCCGCCGACGATGGAGTCGATGTGCGCTCCGACCATGACGATCTCGCTCGCGAGGTCGGTCCCGGGGAGCTCGGCGATGACGTTCGGTCCGTAGCTGCCGCTGAACGACTCGGTGCGGAACGTGATGTTGGGCACGGTGGCCAGCTGGCCCGTCACGTACTGGATCGCCTGGGCGTTGTCCGCCGACGTCGCACGACGCGTGAACAGGCCGCTCAGCGCCTGCACGTGGGCCTGCAGGGCGCTGGCCTGGACCTGGCCGACCATCCCCGCTATCAGCGGGTCCTGCACGAGGGCCTGCGGCCGCGCGGGCAGCTCGGGGGCCACCGCGTAGGGCTCGTCGACGTCGATGACCTGGATGCCTCCGTGGAAGCCGCTGCCACGGCATTCCATCGGGATGTCCGTGCTCTGCGCCGCCGACACGAAGTAGGCGCGACGAGCGAGCAGGAGGCGACCGTGGATCGCACCGGCCCCGGAACGCGTCCGTGCGGTCACCACAATGCTCTCCCCGGCGCGCAGCGCGGGAACGATGTCGGCGGCAATACCGCGGGCAGCCAGGTCGGCGGCTGTCGCCGAGTCCGGTCGCGCGAGACCGGCGCGGCCGAGGTCGCCGAAGAACGCGCCGGCCTCGATGAGGCGATCGCGGACGGACAGGTCGGCGCCGTACTCGACGAGACGGAGCGGGTCCGGTGATTGGGCGCTGACAGCCGCGGCCAGCAGCGCACCCAGGAGTGCAGCACGGGGGATCATCTGGGGACAAGCTACCCGTTTTTGGCGGGTGCGGATGGAGGTCGTGGTGGCGGTGGATCGCGCCGGGGCAGCGGAGAGCGGCTCCCGGCACAGGAGGTGTTCATGGCCGTTCAGGGGCGGGGCTCCAGGGCGGCCAACAGCGGCGCGAGTTCGCCCTCATGGCGCCGCCATGTCCCGACCGAGGTCGCGTAGACCGGCTCGCGGACCTGCTGGAGGCTCGCGGTCCTGACCGCGCGGTCCGTCCGGTAGTACTCGAGGCAGGCCTGCTCGAACCCGAGTCCGCACGCCTCGAGGATGCGCCGCACGTTGGGCTCGAAGTCGTGCACGAGGTCCTCGTAACGGACCTCGACGATCGCTCCGTCGCCCAGCACCGAACGCCAGTGGCGCATCAGCGACTCGTAGGCGAGCTGGTAGCGGCCGATCTCCCCGAGATCGAACGCGAAGCCGAGGTCCTGCTCGAAGTTCTGGCGGTAGATCGAGAGGCCCGTGTCCCGCGGGTCCCGGATGCAGTGGACGATCACCGCGTCCGGGAGCGCCGCGTGGATCGCGCCGAGCCGGAGGAAGTTCATCGGCAGCTTGTCGACGATCCGCGGCGCATCGGGGCACGATCCGCGGAGGCGTGCGACGTAGTCGCGACCGAGCCGTGCGATCTCATCGGCACCGGCATCGACGAAGCCGTCCGGGAACCCTCCCGGCAGGGTCTCGAGGACCTCTGGCCACCACCTCGTCTCTCCGGCGCCGTGCACCTCGCTGTGGCTCGCGAGGATCTGCTCGACGAGCGACGTTCCGGAACGCGGCATCCCGACGACGAAGATCGGCGTCCTGTCCCGATGACCGACTCCCCGCATGTCGGCGACGCGGCGACCGTCGAACACCGCGCGCGTGCGCTCGAACCGGCTGTGCACGTCCTCGATCCGGAAGTCGATCAGCGCACGCCGCGCACGGTTCGCGCGGTGGAGCGCAGCGAACGACTCCTGCTCGGCGCCCAGGTCGCCGAGGGCCTTCGACAGCGCGAATTCGGCGTCGTGCGCCGTCACGCCGTGCGCGGCCGGGTTGGCCGAAGCCTTCCTCAGCCACTCGAGATCGACGTCCTCGGCAGTCTGTCTCCTCGTCGCGAACAGCGTCAGCCGAGCCTCGGCGAGGTCGGGCGCGGCGGCGATCGCGCGCTGCAGATCGACGATCGCTTCCTCGACCCTGCCCGCCTCGCGGAGAACCTGGGCCCGACTGACGAGGACCCGCGCGTCGGCAGGGTCGATCGCCAGGATCTTCTCGTAGGCGGCGAGCGCCTTCTCGACGTCGCCCAGGTCGCGGGCGGCGCGCGCGAGGTTCAACCAGCAGGCGCGTTCGCGCGGCGCCAACTCGCAGGCCCGCTCGAGCACGGCGACGGCCTCCGTCGCACGCCCGACACGGACCAGAGCCTCTCCAAGGTTGGCCCGCAGGCGCACGTCCTGCGGTGCCAGAGCGACCCCTTCCTCGTAGCTGCGGACGGCGCCATCGACGTCACCCGCCCGATCGAGCGCGAGACCGAGCGCGAAACGGTGCGCAGGCTGACGGGGCTCGAGCTCGGACGCCCGGCGGTACGCGTTGCGGGCGCGAACGAATCGTCCGGATGCGAACTCGAGGTTGCCGAGAAGCGCGTGCGAGGCCGCTCGACCGCCATCCAGGGCGAGCGCCTGCTGCACGGACTTGATGCCGTCGACGAGGCGCTGCCGTGCGAAGCAGACCGTCGCGAGCAGGTGGTGCGCCTCGGGATTCTGGCGATCGGCCTTCAGGGCCTGCCGGTACAGACGCTCGGCCTTGTCGAGCCTCCCGGCACGGTGTTCGGCGACACCCTGCTGAAGAAAGACTCGCGGGTCCGTTGTGCGAGGATTGGGGGGGCGCCGCGAAGCCATCCGGAGGGGTGGTCGGAGACCGCGGGGCAGGCGCCTCCCCTAGTCGAACATCGTGCCGGGTTGCACGAATCCACGGATCGAGGCCCCACCGCGACGGCAGGGGGACGCCATCCCGGCGGTGGTTGCGGTAGAACAGGCCGGAACACGGGTTCCGGACCCGATGCGAAGATGCGCCTCACGATCCGACTCGCCGTCACCGTCCTTCTCGGGTGCGCAGTTGCTGCACAGCAGCCGAGCGATCCGGCTGCTGCGATCGCCGCGTTCGAAGCCGCACGCGCCAAGCCCGAGGCGGAGCGCAGCGCAGCGGCCCTGAAGCTCGCGAGGGTCCCCGGGACCCGCGCCACGGAGCTCCTGCTGGCAGACCTCGGCACCGCGAAGGACCCGAACTACCTGACGACGCTGGTCCGCGCGCTCGGCGACTTCCCGCGGCCCCAGGCCGTGGAGCCGATCAACCTTCTCCTGATCGCCGAGGAATCTTCGCCGACGCTGCGGAACACGGCGGCCACCGCCCTCGCCAAGCAGGGCGAGGAGGGCATCGCGAAGCTCGAGGCAGCGGCGCTCGTGGAAGGCACGTCGGCCTCGGCCCAGAACACTCGCACCTACGCGATGATCGGGCTCTCGCGCGCCGAGAACGACTCGGCGTGGACCGCCCTCGCGAAGATCGCCGCGACCGCCGCCGAACCGACGCGAGGCAGCGCACTGCGTTACTTGCTGAAGGCGCCGCCACTGCCCAGCGTGACTGCCGCACGCGAGGCCGCCGCACGCGCCGGGGATTCGAGCGTGATGACCCGTGCAGGAGCGGTCCGCCAGTTGGTCGAGGCTTCGCACGAGGACGCCGACGCCCTGCTCACCGAGCTGATCGATCGACCCGACACGCTGACCTCGACCAGCACCCACTCCGATCTGCTCGCCGCACTCCTCGCGCGCTTCGGCCCGAAGTACTTCGACGCGTTCCTCACCGTGGGCGCCGCGGTGCGGCCGGCTTCGCGCAAGCCCGTGGAGAAGGAGATCGCCGCTCTCACCGCACAGCACTCGGACTTCGTCGCTTGGCTGTCCGGGGCGCTGCCCCGACGGGAGAGCCCGTCGGAGCGCTGTTTCGGACTCGAGCTCCTCAACCGGGTCCAGGGTCCCGAGGTCACCGAGCTGCTCCTCGAGCAGTCCAGAGCGCGAGAGCCTGAGGTCGTCTCCACCGCGCTGCGACTCCTGGGCGAGCGCGGCGACCAGGCCGCCGTTCCGGCGATCCGCAAGCTGCTGCGCGCGAAGGACGAGCCTCGTCGGATCGAGGCGACGCTGGCGCTGCACGCGCTGCTGGCGAAGGACCCTGCGTGGCGGGAGGAACTCATCGACGGACTCCGCGGGACGGGTTCCAAGGACGTCGCGCTACGGGCCCTCGCGTTCGACCTGCTCGCCGAGCTCGGCGACGAGAGAGTGCTCGAGTACGCGTACAAGGACCTCGACCACAAGAACTGGCGGGTCCGCGCTGCGGCCATCGACGCGTGCCGCATCGTGCGCAACACCGCAACGGTTCCAGAGCTCATCGACCGCCTGGACGACGAGTCCGGTCGACTCCGCGAGGACGTGCTGGACGCGCTCCAGGCGCTGACCGCGATGCGCTTCCACGACCAGGATCGTTGGCGGACCTGGTGGAAGACCGAGAAGGCGGGCTTCCAGCTGATCCCTGCCGACGCGTTCGCCAAGGCTCCCGCGAGCCGATCCGCGCAGGCGGCGACCGCCAGCTACTACGGCATCCCGATGGTCAGCGATCGGGTCGTGTTCGTGGTCGACATCTCCGGGAGCATGGCAGCCCAGGTCGGGACGAGCGCGTCACGCAACCGCCTCGACGAGGCGAAGGCGCAGCTGCTCCGCGTCCTCGAGGGCGCGACCAAGCAGTTCCAGTTCAACATCGTCCCGTTCCACACCACCGTCGATGCGGTGTTCGACGAGATGCTGCCGGCGGCTGACCGGCCGAAGGCGTCCGCCCGCGACAAGGTCGCCGCGCTCAAGCCGACCGGCGGCACGAACGTCCACGACGCGATGGCGCGCGCCTTCGCCGAGCCAGACGTCGACACGATCTACCTGCTGTCCGACGGCTCGCCGAGCGCCGGGCCGATCGTCGATCCCGACCAGCTCGCGACCGAGATCGCGCGCTGGAACCGCAGCCGCAGGATCAGGATCCACTGCGTGTCGATCGGCGCCGAGAGCCCGATGCTCGAGCGGATCGCCACCGAGTCCGGCGGCGAGTACGCGATGACGCGCTGAACGCGTCAGCCGTCCAGGCCGGCGCCCAGCCCGAGCGCGGCCATCGCAGTGCCGGCGACGACCGTGTAGCGCGATCCGAGGAAGTCGCAGAAAGCGCCGCTCGCGCGCTGCGTCGGCAGCAGCTCGGCCCAGAACTTCTGGCGCCAGGGCGCCCGCTCGGTCTCGGGGAGTGCTTCGATCGCGCGCCCTGCGTACTCGTGGCCGAACAGGAAGAAGTAGCCCGCGTTCGCGTAGTGACCCTCGTGCGGGATCGGCCGCATGCGTGCCGTCGCCAGGAACTCGTGGTGGGCGAAGAACAGACCCAACCCGCGCCGGACGTCGTCGGCAGACACGCTGGCGTCCCCCACCTCGGTGAGCGCCCAGTGGCAGACCTGGATGCGGCCGAGGGCGCCCTTCACCGTGTCGATGCTCTCGCCGGCGAACGACCGCGGCACGGGCCGCAGGTCGTAGGCGAAAGCGCCGTTCGGCAGCCGGCAATCCAGCACGTAGCGCCTTGCGCGCGCGGCGACGCCCGGGTCTGCGAGCCAGCCGAGGGACATCGCCTTCTCGAGCGCGGGCAGGACCAGCGCCGTGCAGAAGCTCGTCGCCCACTTGGGGCGGCGGGTGTAGGGCGGATCGTCGTAGTAGCCGAAGCCACCGGTCGGCACCTGGTTCCGCACCAGGGCGTCGAGGAAGACCCTGGACTTCGCGGCCACGTCCGCGCCGAGCTCGGTCCCGACGAAACGCTCGTCGGCTGCGACCGCGGTGCCCAGCACGACGCCGTACAGCCAAGACCACACCGCATCGTTGTCCCAGTCGCTGCCACGCAGCGGAGTGCGGCAGGCCGAGAACCAGCGGAGCCCGCGGTCCAACGCGACGCGGCGTTCCGGCGATTCCGGCGCACGGAGCAGCGCCTCACAGGCGAGTGCGTGCGCTGCGACGCCCCATGCATGGAAGGTCTCGACCGAGTAGGTCTCTTCGTGGATCTGCTCGAGCGTCAGCCTGCTGAAGCCGCCGTCGTCACGCTGCGTCGTGACGAGGAAGGCGAGCGCCCGATCGCGCGCCGCGCGCGCGTCGGCCTCCGTCGGCGCCTGCGCGGTGGCAACCGCCGCCAGCACGCCCGCCGCCAGCACGCGCGCGATCAACGCCCACCCTCGACCTCGGCGCGGAGCTTCTCGGCCTCACGCTGGACCTCGCGCACCTCGAGATCCTGTTCGAGGTCGGTCTTGCGCTGCTCGGCTTCCGCCTCGGCGACGCCGCGACGGGCTTCTTCGACGGCCTGCCGCTTCTCGACCTCGTCGCTGCGGAGGCTCCGCTCCAACAGCTCATGCCGCTCGCGCGCGAGCCGCAGGCTGTTCTTCTGCATCTCGACGCGCATCTCGCCGCGGCGCAGCACGAGCTCCTTCGTGGTCTTCGCGAACTCCTCCTCCTCGTACATCTCGCGGAGTTCGCGAAGCTCGGCTACCGCCTGCTCGAGAGAGAACTCGTCGCGCTCGAGGTCCTGACGGCCCTCCTCCAGGTCGAGTTCGCGCTCCCGCTGGAACAGCTGTAGCCCTTCGAGGGCGAGCTGCAGCTCGACCCGCGCCATCTCCACGCGGTGCGCCGCCGCGTCTCGCGCGATCTGCGCGCCCATCACCGCGATGTGGTGGCGAGCCTCTGCAGCCGTGAGATCCGCTTCGAGCTCGCGCTTCACGTCGGTGCCAGGGACATCCGCGCTCTCGGGACGCACCACCGTCCCCGACACGGGAGCGACGCAGCCCTGGAGGCTCGTCAGGACCAGGATGCCCGTGAGGGCCGCGACGCGGATCACCGTCATGGGCAAGCTTGTAGCTCGGCCCTCGACGCATTGCACGAAGCCCCGCGGCGAGCCGCTCACTCGATCTCGAGGACAGGGTCCCCGAGCACGTCGAAGCGCGGCGACACACCGAGCCCCGGCGCAAGGGACGCGGCCATGCGACCGTTCTGCCGCTGCGGCGCGCCGTCGGCGATGCAGAGCGGCCCGTAGCTGTTGAAGTCCGTCGAGGTGAACAGGAACTCGGTCGCGGTGCTGTGGGCGAGGTGCGAGATCGCTGCGGTGACGATGTCTCCACCCCAGGTGTCCTCGATGGTCATCGCGATCCCGAGGCTCTGACAGAGATCGCGCGCCTGGCGGGCTTTGGTCAGCCCACCGAACTTCGAGATCTTGATGTTCACGACGTCCATCGCGCGATCCTGATGGCCGCGGAGCACCGAGCGCAGATCATCGATGCACTCGTCCAGGACGAACGCATGGTCGCTCTGGTCGCGGACCGTGCGGCACTCCTCGTAGCTGACGCACGGCTGCTCGATGTAGACGTCGACGTCCCTCACTCCCCGGACGACGCGGACCGCCTCGTGCTGGAGCCATCCGGTGTTCGCATCCGCCACGAGGATGTCGCCCGGCTCGAGGACCTCGGACACAGCCTTGATCCGCGCGATGTCGGTCTCGACGTCGGAACCGACCTTGAGCTGGAAGCGGCGGTAGCCCTCGGCACGGTAGCCGGCGACGTTGGCGGCCATCGCCTCCGGCGCCTGCTGGGAGATCGCGCGGTAGAGCACGAAGTCGTCCCCGTTGCGCCCGCCGAGGAGAGTGCACACCGGCAGCCCGGTCGCCTGGCCCAGGATGTCCCAGCAGGCGACGTCGAGCGCCGACTTGCAGTAGGGGTGGCCCTTCAGCGCCCGATCCATCGTGCGCACGATCCGGTCGAGGTCTCGCGGGTCCTCGCCGATCAGCGCGGGGCCGACCTCGGCGATGCCGGCGCGCACGCCCTCCGCGTAGCTCGGCAGGTAGACCGGGCCGAGCGGGCACGCCTCGCCGTGTCCAGCGATGCCCGCATCCGTCTCCACCCGGACCACCGTGCTGTCGAAGACCTGGACGGACTTGCCGCCGGACCAGTTGTAGCTGCCCTCGTGCAGCGGGAGGTCGACTTGGTAGGCCAGGATCTTCGTGATGCGCATGCGCGGAGGAGACTCGGATGCAGCCGACGGAGCAAGCGCGCGGTGCAGGTCGTGTGGCGCGTGATCCGTGGACCCCGTCGCGATCCCGGACGCACCGACGGGGCTGGAAAGGTTGCCGATGATTTGCCCTGCACAATGATGCGGCAGGCCGCAAGTCGCCGAGCCGCCAATGCCAGCGCGGCAACCGGAGAGGGTCTCGTTCGTGGACGGATGAGGCTGTGGAAAAGGAACCCCACAACCCTGGACGAGCGTCGAATGCGCTGTATCTGTTCACAGCGGAGCCGGTGGGAAGTCGCTCCAGACTTCCGCTCGGCGACAGTCCAGATCACCGTCCGCGGTGAACACCACCCCCAGCCTTTCCATGCAGCTCTCGGTCACTTCCGCCCTCTCTCTCGCCGTTCTCGCGGCTGTCGCTTCGGCGCAGAGTCCGCTCCTCACCTACCACGGCACTCAGGATGGCAGCCGCTACGGCCACGTCGTCTGCGCCGCAGGTGACATCAACGGCGACACCCGCAACGACTTCGCGGTCGGCGCGCCGTTCCACGATCCCAACCCGGAAGACTGGGATGCAGGCATCCTGCAGATCGTCTCGGGCGCCGGCGGCCGCCGCCTCCGCGAATACCGCGGTGACCACTTCGAGGAAGGCGCGGGCTACGCGATCACGAACATCGGTGACGTCGACGGCGACGGCCTCGACGACATCTCCTACCACGAACTCGACGGCCGCTTCCGCTACAGGGGTGCGTTCCACGTCTTCAGCGCCGCGGGCCGCCGCCTGTGGCACGTGGACGGGGAGCTCGGCTACGACTACACGGGCCGCGCGCTGGCGGGCCTCGGTGACCTCGACGGCGACGGCTACGGCGATATCGCCGTCGGTGAGCCGGGCCGCGACGACAACGGCAACAACTCGGGCCGCGTCCGGATCTTCTCCGGCAAGGCGCGGACCCCGATCCACACGCTGGTCGGTGCCCGTGGCGACGAAGCCGGTTCCGCCCTCGCCCGCGCTGGTGACGTCGACGGCGACGGCTACGCGGACCTGCTGATCGGTCTCCCCCGCGCGGACCAGCCGGGCCGCTCCGACTGCGGTGCGATCCAGCTCGTCTCCGGCAAGAGCGGCATGGTCCTGCTGACCGTCTACGGCACGACCGCCGGCGAACGCCTCGGCACGTCGCTCGACGGCAACGCCGACGTCAACGGTGACGGGACCCCGGACTTCATCGGCGGTTCGCCGAACGCGGCCAGCTCCGCGGGCAAGGCGACCGTCTACGACGGCGCGACCGGCGCGGTCCTCTACACCTTCAACGGCGCTGCGGCGGGCGACAGCTTCGGCAAGTCGGTCGCGCTCGGCTACGTCAACGGTGACGGCGCCGCGGACGCGATCGTCGGCGCCCCGGGCGTGGACGGTGCGGCTGGCGCGGACGCCGGCCAGGCGTCGATCTACTCCGGTGCCGATGGCTCGACCCTCCACACGATGGACGGACAGAGCGCAGGCGCTGAGTTCGGCTTCTCGGTGGACGACGTCGGTGACTGTGACCTCGACGGCTTCGTCGACGTCGCGGTCGGCGCCCCCGGCAACGTGGTCAACGGCGTCGCGGTCGGCTCGGCCTACGTCTACTCCTTCGGCGGCGCGATCACCCCGGCCCGCGTCTACTACGTCGGCGCCGGCTGCCGAGGCACCGACCGTCTTCGCCAGCCGCGCCTCGACCTGCTCGGCCGCCCCGCGATCGGCAAGGCCTACGAGGCGACGCTGACCGGCGCTGTTGCCGGCACGGCCGTCGCACTCAACCTCGGCATCGGCTGGAACCAGTCCCTGGGCGCGCTCGCCCCGGACTGCACGCTGCTGGCCTTCCCGATGGAATCGTTCGGTTCGACGACGGACTCGGAAGGCGCGACGCGCCTCACGCCGTTCGCCGCGATCCCGAACTCGTCGGCCCTCGTCGGCATCGAGGTCGCCCACCAGTGGGTGTGCATCGACGCGACCGGCAACAGCCTGGGCGCGACCCTGACGAACTCGGGCGTGATCCGGATCGGCGACAGCTGATCGCGTGACTCCCGCCGGGTGACCGGCGCGACCGAACGGGCCGTCCGCTGGGGGCGGCCCGTTGTCGTTACGGGCGGTTCGGCGGCCGGGCGGAGGCTGGTCAGCAACCCTCGAGGTCGAGCCACGCGTCCGACCACGGGAAGGCCCCGCCGGACCCTGCGAGCAGCTGCGGCAGCGGCGCGGGAAGATGCGGATCGATGCTGAGCGACGGGATCTCCTCCGCGTCGACGAAGCGGAACTCGAGCGCCTCTCCATCGAGAGGCTCGAGCTCCCCGCCCCGGATCTCGCAGTGGAACAGCGTCGTCACGTATTCCGCGAGGTCACCGCTCGTGTGGTGGATGCGTGGTCCGCCGAACACCGCGAGAATCCGCGTCGGCTTCGCGACCAGCCCCGTCTCTTCCCTGATCTCGCGACAGATGGTCCGGGACGGGTGCTCGCCCGGCTCGCAGATCCCCGACGGCAGGCTCCACTCGCCGTTGTCCGCGCGCCGCATCAGGAGCACCTTTCCGTCGGCCCGCTGCACCACGGCCGCGACCGCGGGAAGGAGCACGTAGTCGTGGCCGATCTTCGCGCGGATCGTCCGTAGGAAGTCTGGGATGGGCATGCCACGGCCTCGGAGCGGCCGGGCGCGATGCTACCCTCCACCCCATGCGCGCCCCACCGCTGCTCCTCTGCGTAGCGCTCACCGCTCTCGTCGAGCCTGGCCGGACCCAGCAGGAGCCGGCCGAAGCCGAGCGAGCCGAGCCCGACATTCTCTCGGGCATCGAGGGGACGCCGATCTCATCGGTCGACGCGTGGCGCGCACATCGGCCAGCGCTGGTGAAGCTCCTGGAGAACGAGATGTTCGGCCCGATGCCGACCGAGCGGCTCCAGGTAGCCGCGACGGAGGTCGAGCGTGATCCCGCGGCGCTCGGCGGCGCGGCGACCCGGACGCAGTGGGTCGTCGAGCTCTCGCGAGGGAAGGAGTTGCTCTCCGTCGAACTGCTCGTCTACGTGCCGAACGAACGCGAAGGCCTCGTCCCTGCGTTCCTCGGACTCAACTTCAAGGGCAACCACACGGTCTGGCCCGACGAGGAGATCCGCGTCCCCAGGACCTGGATGGCGAACGACGCCAAGTTCGGCGTGAAGGACAACCGCGCGTCCGAGAGCGCACGCGGCCAGCGCACGGCTCGCTGGCCGATCGATCTGCTCGTCTCGCGAGGCTATGCGTTGGCGACCGCCTACTACGGCGACCTCGACCCGGACTTCGACGACGGCTTCCGGAACGGCCTGCACGCGGTGCTCGGTGACGACCCGGCGCGGGACACCCTCGGCACGATCGGCGCATGGGCGTTCGGCCTCTCCCACCTGCTCGATGCGCTGGGCAAGGTCGACGGCCTCGACCAGGAGCGCGTCGCGGTGTTCGGCCACTCGAGGCTCGGCAAGACAGCACTCTGGGCGGGCGCTACCGATCCCAGGTTCTGGTTCGCGATCTCGAACAACTCCGGGTGCGGGGGCGCTGCGCTGTCACGGCGCAGGCACGGGGAGACGGTCAAGCGGATCCAAGAGGTCTTCCCCCACTGGTTCACCACCCGCTTCCGACGCTATGCGGACCACGAGGACGACCTGCCGTTCGACCAGCACCACCTGATCGCGCTGATGGCTCCCCGCCCGGTCTACGTCGCGAGCGCGAGCGGGGACGACTGGGCGGACCCGCGGGGCGAGTTCCTCGCCGCGGTCGGCGCGACGCCGGCCTGGGAGCTCCACGGACTGCGGGGGCTCGGCGGCGCCACGTTCCCGGAGGCTCCGGACACCGCGCTCGGGGAGGGCTCCGTCGGATACCACCTGCGCAGCGGGAAGCACGACGTCACGGCATGGGACTGGGCTCGCTTCCTGGACTTCGCGGATCGCCATCGCGAACGCTGATCGCGGAGCTCGGTCGCCGCCCGTCAGCCGCCCTTCTTCTTGCCGCCGAGAATGCCGCGCAGAAGGTCGATCGCGCCCTTCTTGGCCTCCTCGCCCTTGCCCTTCTGGGGCCCCAGGACCTTGTCGAGCAGGTCCTGCGCACCCTTCTCGAGCGCAGACCCCGCCGCTCTCGATGCGAGCTCCGTGACGTCCGGGAGCGCGAGCTCGGGCGACGCGAGGGTGCCCTCCAGCCTGGCCTCGACCGGCGCGTCGCCGAGGTACTCGAGGATCTTCCGGCCGTCACCGTGCCGCATCAGCAGCGCACGCGCGTCGAAGCTGTGTGCGAGCGTCCCGTCGAGCCGCGTCTCGCCCCGGAAGCCGTACTCGGCGCCCTTCGCCGACATCTTGGAGAGGCCCGTGCGGACCGATCCCTCCGCGAACTCGAACGCGGACGCGATCTCGTCGAAGGCCACGACCCCGCTCTGGCCGGTCAGCTCGAGGAGCCCCTTCAGCCCCGCCGACGGGGAGAACCTGCCGTCCGCCAGGCCGACGGTGCCACGACCGACCCAGTGATCGAGCCAGGCCAGGGTAGGCTCGCCGTCCGCGGGGAACGCAGGGCCCTCGAGTTCCATCGAGAAGCCGAGGCTGCTCGCGAACGTGACCGGAAGCCCGCGGGCGAACGCGGTGCCGAGACCGGCGAACGTCGGCACCACGTACTCGAGCACTGGCAGGACCGAAGGGCCGACGGCGGCCCCCTCCGCTCCGAGCGAGACGCGGACCACGGGCGGCACCGCGAAGTCGAGCGGTCCCTCCGCAGTCAGACGCAGCGGGCCGCCGTTCCACGTCCCCTGCCTGAGCTCGATCGAGACGTTGCCCGCCTCCAACCCGAGTCCTGCGCGCAACCCCGCGAAGTCCTGCCCGCCGGCAGCGATCCGATCCGCGAGGACCTCGCAGTCGGCCCGGACCGACTGGAGGAGCGTCCCCGGATCGAGCTCCGCAGGCACGTCGATCGTGCCCGCGACCCGGAGGCCGCTGTCCGCGAGTTCGGGCGGGAGTGGCGCTCCCATCTCGAGGACCCGGTCACCGTCGCACCAGAACTCGATACCCAGGTGACCGGGCTGAGAAGGCGCCCCACGCAGGGACAGGAATCCGAGGTCGATGGAAGCGCCGACGATCCGACGGATCGTCACGCTTCCGTCCGACTCCACCGCGAGCTCGACGTCGGGCACGACGCGGAAGCGCTCCCCGCGGACGTCCATGCCGAGCAGGGCTGGACCCGCGACGGCCGCGTCGGACACGAGCAGCTCACCGCCCACGGTGAGACCGCCGTCGGCGTCGCGCTCGACCGTCAGATCGGCCGAGACGACGCCTTCGAGGCGCTCGACCCGCTGACCGGAGACCAGCCGATCGAGCAGCACGCGCTGGCCTGCGAAGTCCCAGTCGTCGAGGCGGAGCCGGGCCGTCGAGACTCCTGCCAGGTCGGGCGCTGCGTCGGCCACGAGCTCGAACTTCCCGCCGGACGCGGCTTCTGCTGCGCGGATCTCCCCCGACGCCTCGATCTGGATCCGGCCGTCGGGAGAGGCGCGGAACGTCCCGCTGCCGCCGCGCAGGAGTTCGCGCACTCCCTGATCGAGGGTGACGAAGTCGACGTCGAGCTCGCTCCACGCGATGGCTGGACTTCCGGCGCCAGCGAGGTCGAGTTCGACGACGCCCCGCGCCGCGTTTCCGGCACCGCGAAGCGAAGGAGGCATCGGCCCTCCCATCGATGCGATCGCCGCGACGTCGGCCGTGAACGCGAGGCCGAACCGGCCGCCGGGTGCGGGGCGGCCCTCGGCCGTGAGCACTCCCGCGTCGAGACGCACGCGCGAGGTGTCGACGGTCAGGTCACCGTCCGGACCGCGCGTCAGCGTGCATACCGGCTCCAGGCGGAGTGCCGGGACCGCGAAGTCGAGTCCGGACAGCATCGGCCCCGAGACCCTCGGGTCGGCGATCGACAGGTAGCCCTCGGTCTCGAGGCTGCCGGCGAGGTTCCCGCGCACGCGGAGATCCGCGGCGACGACGCCCTGCAGCGCGTCGATCGAACCAGCAGGAAGCCAGCGCTCGATGAGCGGGCGCCACTGCCCGAGGTCGAGGTCCTCACAGCGGAGCGAGCCTTCGACGTCGCCGACCAGCGCCGGGTCGATCCGCAGGTCGACGCGGAGCGGGGCACCGGGTCCGCGGACACGGCCGTCCAGGGCGGCGACGAGCGGCGCGTTCCCGAACGGCTTCTCGACCGTCAGCTGGGCGAGGTCGAGCGCCTCGACGATCGATCCGTCGGTCCGGACGATCTCGACGCGGACGTCGCGCAGTTCGACGTCGAGCCGCATCCGGTCCAGCTGCGCGAGCCCCGCGCCGGAGCCGTCGTCACCGAACGGCCCGGAGTCGGACGAGGCCTCGCCCTCCTCCGGCAGGATCTCCGGCACCTGGACGACCGCGTCCTCGAGCACGAACTTCAGATCCAGGCGGCTGTCGAGCAGCGACCAGGGGTCGACCGATGCCGCCGCGTGCTTCCAGCGGATGACCGGCAGGGCAGCGGCTCGAGCCGTGCCATCGACGGTTCCGACGCCGAGACCGTCGACCTCGAACTGCCCGCTCCAGGAGAACCCGAGCCGCTCGATCGCGACCGGCGCGCCGATCGCCTCCTCGAGCCCTCCGGCCACCCGCGTCCTCACGAACTCGCTCGATGCCGCCCACGGCACCGAGGCGACGGCAGCGACGGCGAGCGCGAAGCCGAAACCCAACAGCTGGGCGATGCGTCGGAACGTGCGTCGGGGCTTGGGGCCCGCTGCTGGCAGGACGGATTCGGTCACGGCGGAGTCCGGGGAAATCCGATGGATGGGGGGTGGAGAGCCACGTCCCCGACACACCCCGCGCCACGGTCCTCGAACGGCTCGACCTCGCCGTCGCGCGGAGACTCGTGGAACGCTTGGTCGGTCAGGATAGCGGCCCCGAAGGTCTCGTGCAGACCAGCTTCTGGTGCCCCTCGGCCGCAGACCGCCCGGCGTGGGTCGCTGGCCTCTTGGCCCTTCGGGGATTTCGCCTCGATGACCACGAGGTCGCCTGCGTGCTGACCGGTGCTCCGGGCCGATTCCGGCCGGAGCACCAGGAGTTCAAGCTCATCCGAGGCTTCGCCGAGCTCACCGACGCAGTCGTCGAACGCGCATCGTCCGGGCAGACGGTCGACGGATGGTGGCTCGTCGAGATGTTCCGCAGGACGACGGATGGCATCGAGCGCTTCCGCAACAACACGCTGCGCCGCGACATGCCGTGGGATGCACTCGTCGGGGTGCGATACCCGGAGCCGGGTGAGGTCCAGCCGCAGCTCGACGGGTTCCACGCGGGTGCATCGTTCAGCGATGACCCGGAGCTCTTCGCCTCCCTGCACCCGGTGCGCCAGGCCGTCCGCCTGATGTGGCGCTTCGCACGCATCGCGCCGTTCCCCGACTTCAACCTGCCGTTCGCGGCGGTCGCGTTCGCCGCACACCTCCTCGCGAGCGGCTACCCGCCGCTGCTTCCCGACGCGGGGGATCGCGTCCGGCTCCAGAGGCTCGCCCGGGGGCGCGCACCGCTGCGCGCCCTGGCGCTCGAATCGCGACTCCTCGACCAGGTGGTCGGAGCACGCAGCCGAGCCTAGGACGCACGCCCGGCCGAGAGCATCAGTCGAGCTGCAGAGACTCGATCCTGGCGAGCGGGATCGGCGGAGCATCCCCCAGCTGCACGCTCGCGAGATCCAGGGCCTCGACCGGTCCGATCCGCGTCCCGGCTCCGGCGACCCCGACCCTCACCCTCCTTCCGAGCCATCCGGTCCGGTCACGGAACGCGTCGCAGAGTCCGTCGAGGCTGCCGTCGACCACGGCGCGGAGCGCGCGATCCACGGCGACGGCGAGGCCGAGCACCACGTCTTCCCGGCTCACCGGACGACCGGCCAGTGCCTGCAGCGAAGTCGCGCGGTCGGCCAGCATCGGCGGGAACTCGGTCCGGGCGACGTTGACGCCGACGCCGATCAACCAAACCGGACCCGTGCTGCCGTGCACGTCCGTCAGGATCCCGCAGAGTTTGCGGCCGTTGTGGAGCACGTCGTTCGGCCACTTGAGCGTGAGCCGGGTCGCGCACGCCCCTTCCAGGGCGAGGAGGATCGCGGTGGGAAGCGCCGAGGCGACGAGCTCAGGACGCTGCGGAAGGAAGCCCTCGACGCGGAAGGTGACCTCGACGTCCTTCCCCCGCTCGCCGAACCAGGACCGGTGTTTCCGGCCGCGCCCGCGCACCTGCTCGTCCGACCAGATGCACACGTCGCCACGCCGCGTCAGCGCCTCGTCCTGCGTGGAACCGCAGCGGTCGAGGTGTTCGAACGAGCGGAACCGCGTGCTCTCCGCCAAGCACCGGCGCAGCTCGTCATCGCTTCGTGCGGACATGGGGCCGCGAGGATGCCGCCGCGCCGAGACCGGTCAAGGCCGCCGCACGGACAGCCGTGACGTGAGGTGCCGCACCATGTCTTCGACCGGGACCTGGCGCTCCTCGTCGACGGGTCGGAAGCGCATCTCGCCCACGCCGACAGCCCGCGCCACACAGCGGGACCGCACGCGCGCGACGCCACGCCATACCCTGATCCCGGTCCGTGCGGCGGTCAGCTCGAGGACCAGCGAGACCGTCTCGTACTTCTCGGCTGGGTACACCGAGAAGTACGGGTCGCGATACTCGATCTCCTCCTCCGCGGCGAACCGCACCGCCAACAGCAGGTCCGCTGCTGCCTTCGGTGAGCGGGCCAGGCCGAGCTCGGACAGTGCAGCCTCGAGCTCGCTCTCGGCGCGCGCCTGCAGATCCGCACTGCCGAGCGTGGCACCCGGTTCAGGCTCGACGGGCCCACCGAAGTCGAAGGACGTGTAGCCAGCCAGGTCGACGCGCGCGCTCGTCTCGGACGAGAGTCCCGCACAGCCGGTCAGCATCAGAATGCACGCGCACAGCGCCTGCGCCACGAGAGTCCGCGGTCCCATGGGGTCCTGGTAGGGCAGCGACATCCGCAGGGCAACGCCGGGCCGAGCCCCGGGCTTTCGGCCCGTGCAGCAGGACCCGGTCGACGGGATGATCGCGGTCATGAAGACCGTGCTCCTCCTCGCCCAGGACCAGATCGGCCAGGGTGATCCCGAACTCGGGCAGAAGATCCTGGCGACCCTGCTCCGCAAGGCTCCCGGGGCGTTCCCCGAACTCGAGACGATCGCATTGATGCACGGTGGTGTCCGTCTCGCCTGCGAGGGATCGCCGACGCTCGTCGAGCTGGCCCAACTGCACGAGCAGGGCGTCGACGTCCTCTGCTGCGGGACCTGCCTCGATCACTACGGGCTGAGCCCGGCCGTCGGACAGGTCTCCGACATGGACACGATCCTCCGCGAGATCGAACGTGCCGAGAAGGTCGTCCGGCTGTGAGCGCGGGCACGGACCGGTTCCCGGCGGTGTCGGGACGTCGCTACATTCCCCGCATGCAGAGCTTCACTCCGTGCGTCCTGGGCGTGCTGCTCGCCGCCACCCCCACCGCGCACCTCGTCGCACAGGAGGAGGCCGAGCCCGCCGCGCCGAACCTGGCGGCGATGACGGCGTTCCAGTCGTGGCTCGACGACTACCGGTCCGGCGCGATCCGCATGATGAAGGATCTCGCGATCGACGAGGACGCGCTGGCCGATGCCGACGCACGCATGGAGGCGCTCGCGTCGTGGAACAACCTGCCGGCCGCGCAGAAGCTCTTCGAGGCGGCCACGGTCGACCCGCTGCCGCCCGGCGCCCGATCGTCGGTCGAGGCGATCGACTTCCAGGCCGAACTCCAGCCCTGGAAGATCCGCGCGATGGCGCGCAAGCGCATCGCCGGCATCGACGCTCCGGGCGTCGACGACTGGCTGCTCGCCGTCCTCGACGATCGCGCGCTCCGCGCGAAGGGTGACGAGGGCGAGGCGGCCCGCCGCCGTGCCGACGCGGCCATGCAGGTCCTCGGCCTCCGTGACGGCCCGCGCGCGCGACTTGGGCTGCTCGAGGCCAGCGGGAAGATGCCGGACGCGCTGCGGCTCCGCGCCGTCGACGTGCTCAGCGACTGCGCGGACCTCGGCGCGCTCGACCGCTTCCTCGACATGCTGCGCGACCGCGACGACGACGTGCGCATCGCTGCGCTGAACGCGATCGGCACGGCGCTGTCCCCGCACACCGACGAGACCGAGCACGACAGCATCGACGACGCGGTCGCCGGGCAGCGCGACACCGCGATCGAGGCGATGCAGAAGATCCTGGAGCGGGACAAGACCTGGCAGGTGCGTGCTGCGGCCTGCGAGAACCTCGCGCGGCTCCGCACCCGCCACGCGATCCCCGCGCTGATCAGCGGCTACGCCGCCGAGCTCAAGCGCAAGAAGGACCCGTGGGCGATGGACATGCGCCTGCACAGGACGCTCGAGGGCCTGACCGGCCAGGCGATCCTCCCCGGCAATGCCGGCCCGTGGGAAGCCTTCTGGAAGGCCGAGGGCGCGTCGATGCGACTCGCCCGCAAGGGCCAGGGCACGCTGAAGAACTCGAAGGAGCGCGGTCGCTACGAGAGGTTCTTCAACATCGACCTCGAGTCGGACCGGGTGCTGTTCGTCGTCGACTTCTCAGGCTCGATGCAGGAGCCGATCACGCTCCAGACCGAGACGACGTCGGCTGGCCCCGGCGTCGAGACGACCAAGGCGCGCCTCGTCGTCGAGGAGCTGAAGAAGATCGTGATGGCACTCCCCGACGGCAGCGCGTTCAACGTCGTGGTCTTCAGCGACAACGTCCGCGTGTGGCGCCCGACCCGCGACGGAGTCCCGGAGCTCGTCCGGATGAACGACGAGACCCGCGACGACCTGCTGGGCTCGTTCCTGGACAGCCTGGCCCCGCAGGGTCCGACCAACCTCTACGGCGCGCTGGACGCGGCGGTCGGCTTCGCGGGACGAGGTCTGACCGACAAGCACTACGCGCTCGGCTTCGATACCGTCTACGTGCTGAGCGACGGTGCCCCGAGCTACGGGCCAGTCACCGACAAGGACGAGATCCGGCGGCTGGTCCGCGAGACCAACCGCCTCAAGCGCCTGACCATCCACTGCGTGACCTTCGGTGCGAAGAACGACACCGACTTCCTCCGGCTCCTCGCCGAGGAGAACGGCGGCCGTCACATCCACGTCGAGTAGTCCGCCCGATCGCGCGTCAGAGGATCACGAACGCGCGGAACTGGCTGCTCGGGTCTGGCCCGAGCACGCCGCTCCGTCGGTCACCGTTCGCGAAGTCGATCGTCACGCGCATGCCGACCATGTGACCGCCGTGGACGCCCGGACCCCCGTCGGTGTCTACGTCCCAGTGCAGCCGAACGCCCGAGTGGAACAACCCACCCGCGAAAGGGAGCGTCAGCGTCGTGGATCGATCCCCGGTCTCGACGTGGGCCTGGCGTGCGGTGGGATCGCAGGGCGACGCAGGATTGCGCGCGTAGTCGACGCCAGCCGCCACGTCGGACCCACCTCGGAACGTGCCCCGGCACCCTGTGGCCGAGCTGTTGCCGCCGTCGAAGCGGTCGGCCATCCCGACCTGCGCGAAGTCGAAGTCCATGCCACCGACCGTCTCGAGACGGACGCGCGTGATCGGCTGGCTCGTCGGATTCGTGATCGAGAAGAATCCGTTCTGCGTGTCCGCGTTGAACGAGTTGCCTCCGGCGGCCGAGACCTGGACACCGAGCGGCGGCCTCAGATCGATCCCCAGCTCCACCTCGTTGGTCGCGAGCAGCGGGACGTAGGGCAGCGGCACGCGCGGATCGAGCCAGAGACCCTGGACCCGCAGCGCCTGCGCGAATCCTGCGGGCAGGCTGCTGATCGGGATCGCCACCCTCCCACCGCCGACGCTCGACACGGAGATCGGCTGTCCGGATGGAACCGTCACCCCGAGCAGAGCCCGGAAGTCGTCGAGGACCGACCACGACGGGCCGAGGTAGGTGAGGCTGCCGCAGCCCAGCGCGTCCGGGCCGAGGTTGAAGAAGAGCGCCAGCGGCGCGCCCGCAGGCGATCCCGTCGAATCGATGACCACCTGCGTCGCCGTGGGCCCGACGAGCTTGTAGTCGCGATCCGCGACGCCGGCATCGATCGCCGACCGCAGCACGAGCGCGTCACAGATCCCCGGCGCGCGATGGAGGACTCCGATCCGGACGCGGTCGGGTCCCGACTGGTCCAGTCGTGCGATCAGCGTGCGCCGACCGTCGGTCGCCGGATGGATCGCGAGGCCCCCCTGGACACCCGGCGCGGGGAAGCTGCGACCGGTCGAACCGCCCGCAGAAGTCGAGATCTCGAAGACCTGACCTCCCTCGGCGGGATCCGACCAGGCCCAGATCGATCCGGAACAAGGGTCGTGGGCGAGCCCGTAGATCGACCATCCGATCGTGTTCGAGTAGCGACGGATCACCGTCCCCACGAGATCGAACTCGACGAGGTCGGAGTCGAAGTTCGCCGACCAGAACGAGCCCTCACCGCCGTTCCCGTCCGGATCGAAGGCCAGCGCCCGGAACGTGCCGAGCACCTGGTCGGCGGCTGAGTTCTGGAGCGTGCCGATAGGCCTCAGGCCATTGCGGGCACGGACCTGTTGGACAGGATTGCCCTGTGCGTCGAAGCCGTGCACCCCGGTCTCGTCGCCGCCGAAGACGCTCAGCCCGTCGCTCGCGAGATCACGCAGGCCCCAAGGCGAGGTCGCGGTCGCTGCGGGCTGGTCGAAGCTGCGCAGCAGGCTGCCGCCCGCATCGAACACGTGGATGCGATGCGGTGGGATCGCGCCTGCGCCGCGCGCGCTGACGAAGTATTCGCCGCCGAGGAACTCCAGGCCCAGGTGGGAGTCCGTGCCCGTCACCGGGTCGAGGTCGAAGGTACCGACGTCGCCACCGAACCCACCGTCCGGGCAGTGGTTCTGCGCCTGCGCCGAGGCGGCGA
>JAQCBR010000140.1 GCA_027621295.1 Planctomycetota bacterium | reverse complement strand
GGCCGACCGAGCCGAGGTCCGGGCCGCTGTGCCCGCCGCGCCCCGCGAAGCGGTGGCAGAGCACGCAGCGGCCGGCGGCGAACATCTTCTCGCCGTTCTCCCGGTCCCGGCCCCGTAGCTCACCGTCGAAGAGCGCGAGCGCGGTGTCGAGCGTCCAGGCACCGCCAGGCCCCACGGGCGTCGGCAGCGCCGCCGCGTCCGGCTTCTCCGGATCGTCGAGCATCCAGGCGATCGCCGCGACCTCCGACTCGGGCAGGTGCGCGATCGCATCGTCGCGGATCGCGCGGATGTAGCCCTCGAAGCTCAGGCCGCCGCTCTTCTGCAGCTGCTCACGCAGCCAGCCGAAGTACTCCTTCCGACGGTCGAGCGTCCAGCCGCCTTGCACCTGCCGCAGGCAGTACGCGAAGTGGATGTTCTGCGTGTTCGGCGTGTTCGCCATCGCCTCGAGGATCGGCTTGCCGTACTCGTGCCGTCCGAGCATCTCGGCGTCGTAGGCGAGCGCGCGGGCCTCGGTCGTCCGCATCAGCGCGAGCGTCTTCTCGACGACGTCCGGTGCGTCGACCGAGCAGAGCACGCGGCAGAGTTCGGCGTCGAGGGTCGCGTCCCCGGACGGGTACAGCGGCGACACGCACGCGAGCAGCTTCGTGATCTCGTCCGGCGAGGCATCCCCCAAGCGGATCAGGCACAGCGACCAGGCGCGGAGCCAGTCGAGCCGGTCATCGGCCGAGAGCGACCCTTGGTCGATGGACACGAGCTTGTCGACGACGCGGCCGCGGACTTCTTCGCCGGCGTGGCGACAGAGCGCAACCACGCCGTGGATCGCAGCCCGCGGGTCTTCGGTCGCGAGCACGCGCTCCTGCCACGCCGCAACGGGCTGGCACTCGACGGCGATCCGCGCCGCGTATCGGATCGCACGGTCGTCGCTGCCGAGGTGCGGCCAGACCGCGTCGAGCGCTGCGGTCGCGTCCTCCCGGACGTGGAGCGCCTCGAGCGAGCGTCGCAGGTCGCGCTGCGCCGCGCCGTCGGCGCTCCGAGCGCTCGGGGCGGGCTGGCCTTCGCCCACGTAGCGCACGCGGTACAGCTTCGAGTCGGTGTTGCGTCCACCGATCACGAAGTAGAGGTGGCCATCCGGGCCGAACCGCATCGCGGTGATGTTGAGCGGAGTGCCGCTCAGGAAGACCGACTTCGTCCCGCGGTAGCTCGCGCCGGCGTCCTCGAGATCGATCGCGTAGATCGATCCGAACGTCCAGTCGGCGACGAACAGCGTGTCCTGATAGCGCTCCGGGAAGCCGGAGCCGTGCCCGAACGTGATCCCGGTCGGCGAACCCGGCCCCAGGTCGACGACCGAGCCAAGGCTGTCCGGGTAGTGGTCCGGCCACTTGGCCGAGCCGGTCCGCCATCCGAACTCTGCCCCCGACGTGACGTGGTTGACGCGCGTCGGGCGGTACCACGGACTGCCGATGTCGAACTCGAGGTCCGAGTCGGCGGTGAACAGCTCGCCGTGCCGGTTGATCGCGAGGTCGACCGAGTTGCGGAAGCCCATCGCCACCATCTTCCAATCGCTGCCATCCGGCGAGATCCGACAGATCCAGCCGCCCGGAGGACCGATGCCCACCGCGTGGCCGCGCGGATCGGGCAGCGGCGGGATCAGCGCGTCCTCACCCCAGACTTCGGGCTGCACGCTGGTCACGCCGTCCGGCACGCGCGAGTGGTTGCCCGATACGAGGTAGAGCCCCTGCCCGTCCTCGGTCAGCACGATCGTGTGCGCCGAGTGCTCCCAGCCCGGGTAGAGCCGCTCGAGCAGCGTGAACTCGTCGAACTGGTCGTCTCCGTCGGTATCACGCACGCGGTAGAAGCCGCGCATCGTCGACATGTAGAGGCTGTCGAACGCCCACAGGAACCCGAGCGCCCCCGCCACCGTCCGCTTGCCCCAGGCCACCGGCTCGAACGGGAAGCCCTCGAGCGGTTCGACCTCGACGCCCTCCTGACCCGGCTCCGGCAGCGTCACCCGGAACACGCCCTTGTCGTCCTGGTCGGACACGATCAGACGCCCCTTCGGATCGAACGCCATCGCCACCCACGAGCCCTGCTCCTTCGGGATCGTGTAGACGAGGTCGGCGTCGAAGCCCGCACGCAGCGTGAGCCCCGTGTCGGGATCGACGTGGAACGCATCCTCGTCGGGGGAGGAACAGCCGGTCGCGAGAGCGGCAACGAGCGGCGCAAGGCCGAGCGCTTTGTGGATCTTCAAGGGACAGGAATCCTGACTCGACGACGCGCGAGCCCAGAAGCGCCACCGAGGCTAACGCGCCCCCCGAGAAGGCGCGACCGGCGAGGCTCAGGACTCGTCGCCGGAGCGCAGCGATTGGACGAACCCATACAGGCACGCCACGCAGCCTCCTCCGTAGAGGAAGCGCATCGCCAGCGCCCCACCTACGCCGGGCTCGAAAGTGGCCATGAACCCGAACACGCAGAACAGCGCGACCGCGAACAGAATGAGGGCCAGCAGGAAGCGCATGCCGCGAGTATCTGGCCAGAGAGTCCGAGGCGCAAGGTGCAGCCCTCGACGGACGGTGGGCGGCTGGCGGCCGCCGAGAACGCAAGTCGAAGGCTGTAGGCTGATTCGGTCACAGCCTCCTAGAGTGCGCGCATGTTCGTGCTCGACGCTGCCGCCGTGCTGCTGGTGCTCGCCGCCGTCTTCGGACTGCTGAACCACCACGTGTTCCGGCTGCCGTTCGCCATCGGCATGCTCGTCTCCGGACTGCTCGCGTCGATCGGCGTGCTCGTGGTCGACCCGCTGCTGCCGGAGGTGCACCTTGCCGAGTCCGTGCGCGGGGCCGTGCTCCAGGTCGACTTCGCCGACGCGGTGCTCAACGGCATGCTGAGCCTGCTGCTCTTTGCGGGCGCACTGCACACGGACCTCGCGCTGCTCCGCACTCGGCTCGCCGCGATCCTGTCACTGGCAACCTTCGGCGTGGTCATCAGCACCGCGGTCGCAGGCGGGGCGGCTTGGTTCGCGTTCGGCTTGGCAGGCCTGGACGTCGAGTTCGGGTGGTGCCTCGTCTTCGGCGCGCTGATCTCCCCCACCGACCCGATCGCCGTGCTCGGCATCATGAAGGCCGCCAAGGCCCCCAAGGACCTGGAGATCAAGGTCATCGGCGAGAGCCTGCTCAACGACGGCGTGGGCGTCGTGCTGTTCGTCGTGCTGATCGGCCTGGCCACGGCCGGAGGTCACAGCCCCACCGCACCGCACGTGGCCCTGGTGCTGGCCCACGAAGTCCTGGGCGGTCTGCTGCTCGGCCTGCTCGCGGGCTGGGCCTGCTGCCGCGCGGTCCGCAGTCTCGACGAGCCCAATCTCGAGGTCCTGATGACGCTGGCCCTGGTCATGGGCATCGGCTTTGCCGCGCCGCGGCTCCACGTCTCGGCCCCGCTCGCCGCCGTGGCGGCGGGCCTGCTCATCGGCAACAGCGGCCGGGAGCACGCGCTGGGCGACCGCACCGAACTCGTCCTCGACACCGTGTGGACGTTCCTCGACGAGACGCTCAACGCACTGCTGTTCCTGCTGATCGGAATCGAAGTGCTGGCGATCGACTTCTCGCACCGCGACTACCTGCTGGCCGCTCTGATCCTCGTGCCGCTCGTGCTCCTGGCCCGCTTGGCCGGCGTGGCGCTGCCGCTCGCAGCGCTCGGGCGTCGGGCCGCCCTCGGCCCCGGCGCGATCCCGGTGCTGACCTGGGGCGGACTCAAGGGCGGCATCTCGATCGCCCTCGCCATGAAGACCCCGGACTTCCCCGGCCGAGAAGCCGTGCTGACCGCGACCTACACGGTCGTGATCTTCTCGATCCTCGTGCAGGGCCTGACGGTCGGGCCGCTGATCCGGCGGGTCGCGCGCACCCAGGAGCTGTAGGAAGCCACAGCACCTCACGCGGCCTTCGGCACTTGGAGACGATGGCCTAGTCTCCGGCCTGCGCGCTGCGGACGCAGCCCGACACACCAAGATCCCCCATGACCAAGGTCCGCATCGAAGTCCTCGTCGACGACCCTTCCCGGGATGACGTCGACACCGTCATGGAGTGCGCGCCCGGCAGCGACGTCGTCGACGCGTGCGACGCAGCCTGCGCGCCGATCGACTTCTCGTGCCGCGCCGCCTGCTGCTCGACCTGCCGCATCCAGGTGCTCGCGGGCGCCGAGTGGCTGGCACCGCCCGGTGACCTGGAGGACGAACTCATCGCCGCGTCCGGCGAGGCCCCCGGCGTGCGCTACACCTGCGTCGCGCGGGTCGCGGAGAACGCGCCGGACGGCGCGACGATCCGCGTTCGGCCGCTGGGCGCGGCGTTCTGAGGCGCGTCAGCCCTCTGATGCGGAAGCGCGCTTCATCCGCGCCGTGGCGTCGTAGTCGCCGAGGAACGCCCTGCCCGTCAGGTAGAAGTCGGTGATCGCCAGGATCGCCATCTCCTCGTCGCCGTCGTTGCGCGACTGGTGCACGGACCAGCGCGGGACGAAGACGCAGTCGCCGCGCTCGACGTCGATCCACGAATCGCCGACCAACACGCGGCCCCGGCTCGACAGGATGTGGAACACCGTCTCGTGCGCGTGGCGGTGCCGCTCGTTGGCCTTGCCGGGCGGGATGCGCACGACGCGCGCGTCGAGCACCTCGGCGGGGAACGGCGCGCGCTCGACCGTGAAGTCGACGCCCATCGCGTCGATCCGGTTGTGGTAGAGCGTCGCGCCGCTCGGCGTGTCGGGGCGGAACTTCAGCTGGTCCTCGCCCATGGCCTCGGTCCACAGCGAGCGCTTGGCTTGGATGCGGTCCAGATGCCCGTCCACCCGGCGCCGCCGCAGCTCGCGCATCAGCTCGTCGAAGAACTGACCCCGCAGCGTCAGCGCGTGGTCGAGAGCACCGTGTGCCCGACGCTCCCACGACGGATCGCTGCGGAAGCTCAGCAGGATGTCTTCGAGCGTCGCTGCGTGGTCGTCGTCGCAGGAGATGTGCAGCCGGAAGAACTTCAGGTGCTGCTCCTCGACGCCGGCCTTCTCCATGCCCTCGACCAGGATCTCGTACATCCGCGCGACGATGCCCTCGGTCCCCAGCGACAGGAACGCCGACGCGTGCAGCGCGTCCTCACGGATGCAGTGGTGCAGGAACCGGTCGACGAAGTGGCGCGTCGGCGCGATGTAGTCGAGCGCGCCCACGTCGATGCCGAGCCCCTGCGTCAGGAACCGCCGGAACAGCTCCGCGTGCCGCTCCTCGGGATCCGCTCCTCCCCCCTCTTCCCAGAGGTTCTCCGACAGCCGCGCGCGCAGCAGGTCGTCCTCGAGGTTGGCCATCAGCCCGCTCAGGTAGCGCGTGAAGTTCTTCGAGTAGAGCGCGTACTGGCCGAACACGAACGCGAAGTCCTCCCGCGTCAGGGCCCCGGCCCGGCACGCGCCGAACAGCTCGTTGCCCCAGAAGGGGTGCCCCTGCTCGAAGCGGCGGAGCCGCGCGATGGCCTGCGTATCTCCGTCAGTCAGAGCGCCTTCGCGCGTGTCTTCGTGGCAAAGATCAGTCATGGTCCTTGGGGTGCCGGGTGGGCGGGGACGGGGGCGCGTGCTTTCGATGCCGGGCGGGGTCTGGACGCACGCCGAGACAGCCAGAGCGGTGTGGCGCTCGGGCGCCCCACCGTAGTCTGTTGCCCATGAAGCTCAGCCGCCCACTCGTGTCGCTCCTCGCGCTCGCCACGATCCTCCCGAGCCAATCGCCTGACCCCACTTCCCACCTCCGATTCCGCTCGGTCGGACCCGCCAACATGATGGGCCGGGTCAGCTCGATCGACGCCTGGAACGAGGACTGGCGCCGCGTCGTGGTGGGATCGGCGTCGGGCGGGGTGTTCGTCTCGCGGAACGGGGGCACGACCTGGGACTCGGTGTTCGACGACGTCGGGCCGGGCTCGATCGGGGTCGTCACGCTCGACCAGCGGAACCCGGACCGGCTCTGGGTGGGCACGGGAGAGGCCAACAACCGCAACAGCGTGGGCTGGGGCAACGGCGTCTACCGGAGCGACGATTACGGCAGGTCGTTCGTGCACGTGGGGCTCGACGACACGCGCCAGGTGGCCGACATCGCCGTGCACCCCGACGACGGTGACGTGGTGTTCTGCGCGGCGGTCGGCTCGCTGTGGGGCGACTCGGGGAGCCGGGGGCTCTTCGTCACGCGCGACGCGGGCGCGACCTGGACCAAGGTCGGCGGCGGGCTGCCGGAAGGCGTCGGCTGCACCGAGGTCGTGCTGATGCCCGGCAACCCCGACGTGATGCTCTGCGGGATGTACGAGCGGTTGCGGCGCCCGCACTGGATGCACTCGGGCGGACCGAGCGGCGGGGTCTTCCGTTCGACCGACGGCGGCACGACCTGGACCAAGGTGACGGCCGGCCTGCCCACCGGCGACACGGGCATGATCGACCTCGACTTCTGCCTGTCGCAGCCGCAGATCGTCATCGCCCAGGTCGAGGCGTCCGAAGACCTGCCGAACGACCTGTCGGTGCCGGGACCCGGCATCTACCGCTCCGACGACGCCGGCCAGTCGTGGCGCTACCTGCTCCGCACCAACCTGCGGCCCTTCTACCACGGGCAGTGCGCGATCGATCCGAACGACCCCGACCGCATCTACTCGGTCGGCCGCGAGTTCCGCGTGTCGAAGGACGGCGGCAAGACGTGGCAGGGCAACTGGTGGGGCGGCGGCGGCGACGACCACGACCTGTGGATCTGGCCCGGCGACGGCCGCGTCCGCTACATGGCCACCGACCAGGGCGCCTACCGCACCGACGACGACGGCGAGACCGTGATCGGCTTCGAGAACATGGCGATCGGTCAGCACTACGCGATCGGCGTCGACATGGCCGACCCGTTCCGGATCGTCGGCGGGCTCCAGGACAACGGGCTGTGGATCGGCCCGAGCAACAGCCGCGAGCTCCGCGGCATCCTCAACGCGCACTGCTCGTGGATCGCCGAGGGTGACGGCTTCCACGCCCAGATCGACCCGACCGACAACCGCACCTGCTACACGGTCAACCACGTCGGCTTCGTCGCCCGGCAGGACCTCGTGACGCGCGAGCATGCGTTCGTCACGCCGACGCCCGAGACGGTGGTCAACTTCGTCGACTGGGTCGACCTCGATCACCCGGACCCCGAGATCGAGTACACGATCGATCCGGGCGAGCACTGGTTCTTCGGCGCCTACCGCACGCGCGCCGACCGGCCCAAGCTCCCGCCGCAGTTCCGGTTCAACTGGTCGAGCCCGCTGGTGCTGTCACCGCACGAGCCGCAGACGCTGTACTTCGGCGGCAACCACCTGTTCGAGACGCGCGACCGCGGCGAGACGTGGCGCATCGTCAGCCCGGACCTTTCGACCAACGATCCCGACAAGCGACGGCCGTCGGGCTCCGGCGGGCTGACGACCGAGGTCACCGGCGGCGAGAACCACTGCACGATCATCACGATCGGCGTGTCCCCGCTCGATCCCAACGTGCTGTGGTGCGGCACCGACGACGGCAACGTCCAGGTCTCGCGCGACCGCGGCGCGACGTGGAACAACGTCACCGACGCCGTCCACGCGGCACCGGGCGCGCTCGCACCCGGCGCGTGGGTCAGCCGCGTCGCGGCCTCGCACTTCGCGCCCGGACGGGCCTACGTCACGCTCGACGACCACCGCCGCGACGACTTCCGCCCCTCGGTGCTCGTCACCGACGACTTCGGCGCGACGTGGCGCAGCGTCACCAGCAACCTGCCGGACGACGGCAGCGCCTACGTGGTCAAGGAAGACCCGCGCAACCCTGACCTCGTCTACGTCGGCACCGAGTTCGGTGCGTTCCTGACGACCGACCGCGGGACCAGCTGGCACCGCGTGCCGGGCCTGCCGATCGTCGCCGTCCACGATCTCGTGCTGCACCCGCGCGACATGGACCTCGTCGCCGGCACCCACGGCCGCGCGGTCTGGATCGCCGACGACCTGACCGCGCTCCAGCAGCTGACGCCGGAGGTCCGCGCCGAGGCCAGCCACCTCTTCCACCCGCGCCGCGCGACGCTCTGGTCGCGCATCTCACTCGGCCGCAAGCAGCCGAACTTCCTGTTCCGCGGCGAGAACCCCCCGCGCGCCGCGCTGCTGCACACGTGGTTCGCCGAAGCGCCGGCCGAGGCCCCGCGCCTCACCGTCGAGACCCTCGACGGAGCGCGCACCTGGACGACTCAGCTCCCGCGCGAGGCGGGCCTCCACCGCACCGAGTGGCCGCTCCGCTTCGAGCCCAACGACGCCGACCGCGCCCACCTCCGCACCACGCTCGAGGCCGCGATCCAAGCGATCCAGGGCCGCCTGCCCGCGCCCAACGCCGCCCGCGCCGCCCGCCTCACCGAACTCGCATCCCAGCTCCAGGACGCCCGCTCGGATCGCCAGCTCAACCGCGTCCGCACGGCGCTCAAGAACGAGTTCGCCGGCTTCGCGGCAGGCCGCCCGATGTTCGGGAGCGATCTCGGGTGGGTGGACGCAGAGCCGGGCAGCTACAGGGTGAGGCTGGATGTGGGCGACGAGGCGTTCACCGAGACGCTCGAAGTCCGCGGCGACCCGTTGGGTCACTGATCCGGGGCGGTCCCGTCCTGCACGTCCTCGAGGATGTCCAAGGACCGGCGGTAGCCGAACACCTTGTGGCGCTGCCTTCCGGTCAACTCGCGCGCGATACCCGCGGCCTCGAGGTTTCGAAGAGCCGAGGTGACGGTCGGGATGGACAGGCCCGTGCGCGCCGCCGCCGAGTAGATGGTCTGGATCGGGTGCTGCTCGAGCACGAGGTGAACCTGCAGTGCAGAGCCCGCGGCCCGGCCCAGGTCTTGGATCCGGGCTCGATCCGCGCGAAAGAGCTCTGCGAGGGCCTGCGCAGACGCAACGGCCTGCTCGGCTGTAACGCGCACGCCGCGGACGAAGAACCCGAGCCACGCCTCCCAGTCTCCGTCGGTGCGCACCCGCTGCAGCAGGTCGTAGTAGGTCGCACGATGGGTCTTGAGGTAGAGGCTCAGGTAGAGCAGCGGCTCACGAAGAACGCCTTCTGACACCAGGATCAGCGTCGTGAGCAGTCGCCCCAGACGACCGTTGCCATCCAGGAACGGGTGGATCGTCTCGAACTGCACGTGAGCGAGTGCCGCCTTGAGGAGGACGGACGTCCGCACCGGCTGGTCGTGCAGGAAGCCCTCGAGTTCGCCCATGCAGACTGGCACGTGCTCGGGAGGCGGGGGCACGAAGAGCGCACGACCGGGCCGATCCCCACCGATCCAATTCTGCGAGCTCCTGTACTCGCCCGGACTCCTCTCACTGCCGCGGCCCTCCGACAGGAGCTCCGCGTGGATCTCGCGCAGCAGTCGACCGCACAGGGGAAACCCCTCCCGAAGCCGCTGGACCCCGCGCTCCAGCGCGCGGACGTAGCACGACACTTCGCGCACATCGTCGAACGGAAGACCGGATTCCTCGTCGATCTCGAAGAGCAGAAGATCCGACAGAGACGACTGCGTGCCCTCGATCTGCGAGGAGAGGACCGCCTCCTTCCGCACGTACATCCAGAGGAAGAGCCCCCGATCCGGCAGCAGAGTCGACACGCTGTCCAGCCGCCCGAGATTCAGCAGGGCCTGGTCGATCTCCTCGCGGAGCTCGGGGCCAATCTGGAGCGGGGGGTCCGGCGGAAGAGGAGCCGGGACAAATGCCCGGACCACCTCCCCCCCAATTCTGGGCCCCGACACGATGCTCCCCGTCGGTCCTCGGTTCATCGCGGGCACTCCTTGTTCAAGTTTCTTGCACGGCCCCGACGCTAAAAAAGAGTTCGGGCCTCAACTCTTTTTTAGAGGGGCCGGAGGGGCGCCGCTACCCCCGCGAGACCTTCTCACTCCCTCCAGTGGACCTCTCGAGGGCATGCGGTGTGCCTTGCGCCCCCGTCGCCCCACCCCCCTCAGTGCTCCATCGCCGTCTCGATCTGCACCGCGGGCCCGAAGCCCTCCGGCTCGCGGATGCCTTCGACCATGTCCTGGACCTGTTGGCTCGGGGGGCGGCAGAGCGGGGTGAGGCCGAGGGTCACCGCGAAGTTCACGAGCATGCCGATGGTGCCGATGCCCTGGGGGCCGATGCCGAAGCACCAGCGGTCCATGCCGAAGTAGACGGTGCCGAGGAT
>JAQCBR010000139.1 GCA_027621295.1 Planctomycetota bacterium | reverse complement strand
GCGGGGCAAGCCAGATCGCTTAGCCTGCGCGGGACGCGTGCAGGGGAGACCGGGTCCGGGCCACCGTCAAGACTCAGCGGTAGCGTCCAGGGAAGAACCCCGAGGCACTCCCCGGGCGAGGGGTGAAACTTCCGCCTCCACCTCCTGCTCCACCTTCACCGCTGCTACCGCCGCCGCCGCTCGAACTGCCGAAGCGCAGGCCACCGAAGAACGATCCGAGGTCGCCGAACAGGCTGCCCCCGAACGGGTCGCCGCCGCCACCGAAGCGACCGCCGGAGAAACCCGGGAACTGGAGCCCCCCTTGCGGAGCCGCCAACGGCTCCAGGACCAGATCCGTCGCCACGGCCTCGGACTCGGCCGCGACCCCGCGGACCCCGCTGAGGCTGACGACGAAGGCCAGGACGGCCCCGAAAACGAGCTTGCTCCGACGCTGGGAGTTCATGTTGCGATCCAAGGTGGGGTGAAGTGGCGTGCGGATGCCCCGAGGGCTCCGTGGTGCATCGGCCTATCAGGTGAGCCGACTTGACTCCGGGGGAGAATGTCCCAGGGACGGAGCCCGTCAGATGAACGATGCGGGGGAATAGGTAGCCATTTCGGCGAAATCGGACAAGAGGAGAATGTCCGTGATCCTTGCCCCCGTGGCGTTCCCAACCGCCGACACCACCGGGCCTAGCACCCGTGCCCGTGTCGGAGAGGCTCCCGCCGAACCCCCAGTACACCGCACGATCACCTCCGCGGACCGAGCCCCGAGGGCACTCCTCCACCCCACGCCTCGTTGATCGATCGGACCGGACCAAGCGGTCAGGAATCCGCCGAGAAGCCCGGGCTTCGCGGGGCAAGCCAGATCGCTTAGCCTGCGCGGGACGCGTGCAGGGGAGACCGGGTCCGGGCCACCGCCAAGACTCGCAACCGCGCGTGTTCGAACTCCGAACGGACACGACCACAGCCCGCGATGCCTCGCTCTCGACGACACCGATCCGCGCAGTCCGCGGGACCCCGCTCCAACTGGGATCTGGCAGCGGAAGCGCTGCTCTTCGCTCTGGTCGCCTGGCTGCCTCTCGCGTTCGGCGGAGTCTTCCCGCTCACCCAGGCGATCACGATGGGGATCGCCGCGGCGATCGCGCTCCTGGCCGCTGGCCGGATCCTGACCGGCGGCCAGGCGCTCCGCTGGAGTGCGGTGAGCGTGCCCGCAGCGATCTTCGTGGGCTTCACGATGCTCCAGGGAATCGAGTTCCCCCTCGGGCTCGTCGAGGTCGTGGCGCCGTCCACGGCCGACACGTGGCGGACGCTTCTCACGGAGCCTGCAGGCCCCGGGAGCGCCGCGCTCGAGGACGGGGTGACCCTGAGTCTCAATCCCCGCGGGACGGACCGCGACATCCGGCTGCTGCTGGCTGGCTTGGTGCTCTTCGTCGTCGGGGTCGACCTCGTCCGCAAGGACACCGCCCGTCGCCTGCTGTGGCTGATGGCCATCCTGGGAGGCGGGGTCGCGCTGGTGACGATCGCCCAGGTCGTGACGGGAGCGTCGGCGATCTACTGGTCGTGGGAGGTGCCGGGCAAGCTCGCGCGCGCCGGAACGTTCGTCCACTACGGCCACCTGAGCCAGTTCCTGAACCTCTCGATCGGCTGCTCGATCGCGCTGATCCTGATGCGCGCGGTCGAGCGCCAGACGAAGGAGGAGCTGGAGCTCGAGGAGCTGTTCTCCAGGCTCTCCCACTACGAGCGACGCCCCGATCTCTACCTCGCGGTCGGCGTCGTGCTCTCGATGGCGGCGATCGCGGTCTCGACGTCGCGGAACGGCACGATCTCGATGCTCGTCGGAGCGACCGTCGTCGCGTTCTGGCTGCAGCGGACGCAGTTCCTGGTCGGCGTCGGCTGGCCGATGTTCGGACTCCTCTTCGCCGCGTTCGTCGCGGTCGTCGTCATCGGCTTCGATCCCGTCTACGAGCGCATGGCCTCGCTGGACACCCCGAGCGACGCCTACTCGGGGCGCCTCGCGCTGCTCATCGACACCCTGTCGGCGTTCGCCGAGTTCCCGCTGTTCGGCATGGGTCAGGGCACGTTCGAGTGGACGTTCCCGATGTTCGACCAGGACACGCGGAACGCAACTGCAGCACACGCCGAGAACCAGTACGCGGAGCTGCTCAGCGAGACGGGGCTCGTCGGCACGGTCCTGATCCTGACGTTCGCGACCATGATCGTGCGCCGCATGCTGCGCCGCGGTCGCCACGTCGAGAAGCCGATCCATGCGGCGGTCTACGGCGTGGGCTTCGGGCTCGCCTCGGTCGCGTTCCATGCGACGACGGACTTCGGCCTGCGCATCCCCGCGATCGCCGTCACGACGCTCGTCCTCGCCGCACTGGTGATCGGCATGGCGACCGACACGCGGCGCGCCGATTCGCGGCCTGCGCGGCTCTTGTCCGCAGCCGGCCTCGGCCTCGCCGCCCTCGGACTCCTCGCGCAGATGCCCGCAGCGCTGCGGGCTCGCGACGCCGACAACCTCTGGGACATCGTGCGCGCCGGCCAGGCAGTCGTGCGCCCGCCGGAGTTCGTCGGGACGGTGGAGCAGTTCGACGAGATCCTCGAAGCCGCAGAGGCCGCCGTGCAACTCGCCCCGGACGACGTCGAGTACCGCTACTGGACCCAGGTCTACCGCTGGATGCGGCTCCGGGCGGAGTATCAGGAACTCTCTCGCGAAGAGCGCGTCGCGCAGGCACCGAGGACCCAGGCTTTCGCGCGCGAGATCCGCGACGAGCTCCTCGCCTCCCGGGCGGTCGGACCGACCTTCGGCCCGATGTGGTCGATGATCGGGCAGCTCGGCCTGATCTGGCTGGACGACCGCCAGGCGGGCCAGTGGATCGAACGAGGCCGGCGCTTCGCCCCCCACTACGCGGGCACTGCGTACGCGTATGCGCTCTACCTCGCCCTCGAGGGCAAGCAGGACGAGTGCGTCCATGAATTCGAGCGCGCGCTCAAACTCGGCTTCAGCTGGCGCTGGATCCTCGAGGTGCTGCTCAACGAGTACGGAAACCTCGACCTCGCGCTGGCGCTGGTCCACGGCAGCGCCGAGCGCACACAGGCTCTCTCCGACTGGCTGAAGAGGATCGAGGGCCAGGAAGAGCTCGCGACGAAGCTCGCCGACGATGCGATGCAGCTGATGCTGGCCCAGCTCGAAGAACCCGGCGCCCCGCTGTGGATGTGGGACCGGGCGGGCGACCACTACGCGAAGCAGGGCGACGACGCGCGCGCGATCGAGCACTGGGCGCGCTACCTCGCGCGCGCGCCGCGGAGCGGCGTGCGCTTCAAGCTCGCGCTCGCCTACGAACGGTCGGGGGACTTCGCCGCCGCGATGCGCGAGATGCGGCTGATCAAGACGCACGTCCCGGCGAACGACAGCCTCTACAAGCGCGCCGACCAGTGGCTCGAGCGGCTCGGGCGCTGAGCCACCACGGTGCGCCGGGCGCGACGTTCGGCTAACGTCCCCGGCCGATGAGCGCGGCCCCCACTCCCTCGCGACCCCGGATCCTGTCGGGCGTCCAGCCGTCCGGCAGCCTGCACCTCGGCAACTACTTCGGCGCGATCCGGCATCACATCGCGATGCAGGACGACGGAGAGTGCTTCTTCTTCATCGCCGACTACCACGCGCTGACGACGGTCCGCGATCCGGACGCGCTGCGTGCGCACACCCAGGACGTCGCGCTGACCTACCTGGCACTCGGCCTCGATCCGGTTCGGACGACTTTCTACCGGCAGAGCGACGTGCCCGAAGTCTGCGAGCTGACGTGGCTCCTCGAGACCGTGACCGGGATGGGGCTGCTCGAGCGGGCCCATTCCTACAAGGAGAAGGTCGCGCGCGGCATCACCCCGTCGGTCGGGCTCTTCACGTATCCGGCGCTGATGGCGGCCGACATCCTGGCCCCGCAGGCAGACCTCGTGCCCGTCGGGCAGGACCAGGACCAGCATGTCGAGATGACGCGGGACATGGCGCAGCTGTTCCACGGCGCGTTCCCGAGCGACCCACCGGTGTTCCGACTCCCCCGCTCGAAGATCGGCGAGGGCGCCCGCGTTCCCGGCACGACGTTCGACAAGGGCGCGATCCTCCAGGTCGTGACCGCCGTCGAACCGCGCCGCCGCGACGACGGACAGCTCGTCGACATCGACGCCTACGTCGCCGGGTTCCGCAGGCTGGTCGCCGAGACCCTCGCCGCGGCGAACGACGAGGAGCTCCGCTCCACCGAGGAGCTCGCGGCCCGGATCGAAGCTGCGCACGACTCCCACCTGCCCGGGATCGCTGTGGCCGAGCGCTTCCTGCGGGTCGTCGCCGAACACCCGGGCGAGCGCCCGCTCGTCACGCCTCGCGACAAGACGATCGGGGTCGAGTTCTACTGCCCGCTCGACCGGACGCTGTTCTTGACGCGCGAGGGACGCCGCGTCGCCGCAAAGATGTCGAAGAGCCACGGCAACACGATCGGGATCTTCGAGAGCGGCAAGCCGCTGAAGAAGAAGGTCATGGGCATCGAGACGAGGCTCTGCGAGCTCGCGGACCCGCTCGACCCGGACGAAGACATCGTGTTCCAGCTCTACGCGCTGTTCGCTGACCGGAACGAACAGGACGAGATGCGCGATCGCTACCGCGCGGGCGGCTTCGGTTTCGGCAACGCGAAGAAGGCCCTGCTCGCGAAGATCGAGGAGTCGATGGAGCCTTTCCGCCGCCGCCGAGAAGAGCTCGAGGCGGACCCGGGCTACGTCGACGACGTCCTCGCCGACGGCGCTCGCCGGGCGCGGGCCGTGGCCCGCGACACGCTCGACAGAGCCCGCGCGGCCTGCGGTCTCGGCGCTGTTCGAGGCTGACGAGTCGAAGCGACGATTCCGGGCGCTCGGCTCGGGCCGCAGTTGGATCGCGGGGGCTGTGCCGCGATCATGCACTGCCCATGGCGGTTCCGGCCCTCCTCGAAGCGATGCGCCCGCACCAGTGGGTCAAGAACCTGCTGGTCTTCGCGCCGCTGGTCTTCGCCCACAAGGTCGGGGAACCAGGCGCGGTCCAGGATGCAGCGCTGGCTTTCGCGGTGTTCTGCGCGCTGTCGAGCGCCGTCTACCTGGGCAATGACGTCCGGGATGCCGAAGCCGATCGCGCCCACCCGAAGAAGCGGACGCGCCCGATCGCGTCGGGCCGGCTCGGCCGCAGCACGGCACTCGCGGCGGCCCTGCTGCTCGCGGCTGCGGGGCTCGGGGTCGGTTGGACACTTGGCCCTGGTGCGCACGAGGGACTGCCCTTCGTCGCCTGGCCGATGCTCTACGTGGGCCTGAACGCCGCCTACTCGCTCAGGCTCAAGCAGGTCGCGATCGTCGACGCGCTGTGCATCGCGATGGGCTTCCAGTTCCGGGTCCACGCAGGCTCGGTCGTGCTCGGCGTGCCGTCGTCGAAGTGGCTGCTGCTGTGCACGTTCTTCTTCGCGACGTTCCTCGCGTTCTGCAAGCGACGCCAGGAGCTCACGCATGCCGGACCGGGCACCACGCGGGCGGTGCTCCGCGACTACTCGGCCGGGTTCCTCGACCAGGTCATCGCGCCGCTCGCGGCGATGAGCATCCTCGCCTATGCGCTCTACACCGTCGATGACGAGACCGTCGCCAAGCACGGGCCGAACCTCGTGCTCACGGTCCCCTTCGTCGTCTTCGGCGTGTTCCGCTACCTGTGGCTCGTCCACCACGGTGCGGACGGAGAGGACCCGGCCCGCACGCTGGTCCGCGACCGCCAGCTGGTGATCAGCGGCCTGCTCTGGGGCGCGGTGGTCGCTCTCGTGCTGGGCAAGGTCGTCTGACCGGGGTCAGCGCGAACCACGCCCACGATCCGGGACTCCAGGTCAGTAGCCGATCGAGATCCCGCCGTTCTGCTCGGCCAGCTTCTTCATGAAGTCCGAGCCGCTCATGCCGACGATCTCGGCGGCGCGCTTTTCCATCTCCGGATCGCCGGCGATGTAGACGGTGTCGATGCGGAGGCGCGAGTAGCGATTGGTCTCGCGGATCAGCAGCAGGATCTCCTTCGGATCCTGGATGTCTCCGAGGGTGGGGAGGCCGTCGGAGAGCACGAAGAGCTGGTCGTACGTCGCGCCGTAGCGGGATCCATAGACGAGGGACTCGAGCTTGAGCCCGTCGCGGAGACCCTGCCAGAGGTTGGTGCCGCCGTCGGCCCGCAGGTCCTCGATGAGGCGCTGGAACGCCTTCTTGTTCTTCTCGTTCGCCGCGACCATGTCGCGCTGCCAGGGCTTCGCGCCGTTGCCGAAGATCACGACGTTGAACGTGCAGTCGGCGGTCAGCTTGTCGACGGCCTTCATCAGCTCGCGCCGCGCGACGTCGATCTTCTGCTCGCCTTTCTGTGCGGTCGTCCCGCCGGCACCCGTGTCTCCTCGCCACTCCTCGGCCATGCTGCCGGATGCGTCGACGACGAAGAGAACCCGGCTGCCGCGGATCGGAATCCCGAAGAAGTCACCGGTCGTCGTCCGACCCTCACCGGCTGCCGGATCGTTCTTGACCGCGGCGACCTGGAACTCGTCCTTCGCTCCCTCCCACCAGGAACGCCACTGGTCCGGCGACTCCGCAGGGAAACGGGCTGCGGTCAGCGACACGAGGACCTCCCAGGCCCGCTCCTGGAGGCGGCCCGAGCGCAGGTCGTCCTGCCCCCGGTCGACGCTGTCGTCGAACCGCGCGAGGACCTCGATCAGCGGCGCGACCGACTGCGCGCTCCGGACCACTTCCAGCAGGTCGACCGCCGCCATGTCTGCGCGCCACGTCGTGCGACCGAGCGCGAGCACCGCCGTGTCCGCGCAGCGCCTGAGGGCGTCCTCGGGCGTCGCATCCCTGTGCTGCTTGACGATGTCGAGCATCGCACCGAATCCGGCGATCAGCACCAGCTCGTCCTGTTCACCGCTCAGCGTCTCCACGAGGACCGGCAGCGTCGTGCGGAGCTTCGAGTCCGCGCAGGCCTCGGCCCCGGCGAGGCGCGCCTCGGCCTGCTCGGCGCGGAGTGCCCCCTCGATCTGCGGTCGATAGACCTCGTCCTTGCGTCGGCCGAGCGCGCGGACCGCCGCCACCCGCTTCGCGAGCGGCGCCCCCTTCTGGGCCTTCTCGTTCGCCGCCGCGTCGATCAGGACCTGGAGTCCCGCGATCGCATCGATCCGGTCGACCCAGGACTCGCCAACGGTGCGGACCACCTGCGGCCTGAGTTCGACGCCGTCCTTCCCGACTCCGCGAAAGCCGACCGAGGCAACCTGGAGGAGTGAGGCCATCGCGTCGCCGTTCGCCAATTCGGCGACCGCGCGGCAGATCGACTCGAGCTCTTCGACGTGACCGATGTTCGCGGCGCGGTCTTCGGGCACGAAGCCGAAGCGCACGCCGGGCGAGCTCTTGCTGATCCGTTCCTTGTCGAGATCGAGCTTGCCGGCGAGGTACTGGCCGAGCCACATGTCGAGCGCCTTGGGCGCGCGCGGGTCCTGGGCGGGCGCTTCGGGCGCGAGACCGGCGAGAGCCAGGATCGTGACGAGAGCGGGGCGGACTTTGGTCATGCGGAAAGCAGGACGTCACCGCGAGGCGGCGACGCAGATCGGGCCGGGGCGTCCGGTGAGGCTAACCGAGGAGGACAGCTGGGACGAGGGAGGCACGCCCGCCGCACCCCACCGAACGACGGGAGGACACCGCCCAGCGCTTCCCTATAGTCGCCGACCATGATCCGCCCCCTCGCACTCGGGACCCTCTTCTGCGCGGCCGTGTTCTCGGCCGAGGCCCATGGCCAGCACGGCGACGCGGGGCCCTACACGCCCAGAGTCCTGGACGCGGGCGACGGGCCCGAGAAGGCCATGCAGGGCTTCACGGTCCCCGACGGATTCCGGATCGAGAAGGTCGCGGCCGAGCCCGACCTCGCCAACCCGGTCGCGTTCCACATCGGCGACGACGGACGGATCTACGTCGTCGAGACCCACCGACTGCGGGCCGGCGTCATCGACATGCGCGGCTACACCGGCTGGGTGAAGGAAGACCTCGCCTGCGAGACCGTGCCGGACCGCATCGAAGAGATCCGCGAGCACTTCGGCGACGACCTCGCGGCGTGGACCTCCGACCACGAGCGGATCCGCTGCCTGATCGACGACGACCGCGACGGCAGGATCGACCGGGTGACGGTCTTCGCGGACGGCTTCAATCGCCTCGAGGACGGCATCGCCGCAGGGGTACTCGCCGACGGCAAGGACGTCTGGTTCACCGACATCCCGTCGCTGTGGAAGCTCACCGACGCGGACCGGGACGGCGTCGCCGATGCGCGCGACGAGGTCCAGTACGGCTACGGCGTCCACTTCTCGCTGATCGGCCACGACATGCACGGGCTCCGGATCGGCCCGGATCGCCGCCTCTACTTCTCGATCGGCGACCGCGGCTTCCACGTCGAGACCGACGACGGACGCGTGCTCGCCTACCCGCACGAGGGCGCCGTGCTCCGCTGCGAGCTCGACGGCACCGACCTCGAGGTCGTGCACCGCGGCCTCCGCAATCCGCAGGAGCTCGCGTTCGACGAGCACGGCAACCTGTTCACCGGCGACAACAACTCGGACGGCGGCGACAAGGCGCGCTGGGTCTACGTCGTCGAGGGCGGGCACTCGGGCTGGACGATCGGCTTCCAGTGGCTGCCGACGCGCGGCGCTTGGAACGAGGAGGGCTGGTGGAAGCCCCGGCACGCCGACCAGCCGCAGTTCCTGACGCCGCCGATCGCGAACGTCGCGAACGGCCCGTCGGGGCTGACCTACTACCCCGGCACCGGGCTGCCGGCGGGCTACGAGGGGACGTTCTTCCTCTGCGAGTTCCGCGGTGGGCCGGCGAACAGCGGCATCCTCGCGCTGCGCGTCGAGGAGGACGGCGCAGGCTTCAAGCTCACGCAGACCGAGCAGTTCCTGTGGCGCGTGCTGTGCACCGACATCGAGTTCGGACCGGGCCCTGGCATCTACGCGCTGGACTGGGTCCAGGGTTGGGGGCTGACCGGGCGCGGGCGGATCTGGCGGACGTTCGCGCCCGAGGTCGAGGACGACCCGGCGATCACCGAGACCGCACGGATCCTCGGCGAGGGCTTCGCGGACCGGAGCGTCGACGAACTCACCTCGTTGCTCGCGCACCGCGACCAGCGCGTCCGCCAGGGTGCCCAGTTCGCGCTCTGCGACGCTGGAGAAGCGGGTCGATCGGCACTCGCCTCGACCGCAGCCGACCGCGCTGCCACGACGCGGACTCGACTCCACGGCGTCTGGGGCCTCGGCTACCGCGCGCGCCGCGAGGGCGGCGGCGCGGCCGCAGATGCGCTGCTCGGGCACGCGGGCGACGCCGATCCCGAGGTGCGCGCGCACGTGCTGCGGGTTCTCGGCGAGGCGGAAGTCGCGGAGGCCATCCCCGCCGCCCGCGAGGCGCTGCGGGCCGACCAGCCGCGCGTCCGCTTCTTCGGCGCGCAGGCACTCGGACGTCTGGGCGCGACCGACGCAACCCACGACCTGATCGAACTCGCCCGGACAAACGACGACGCGGACGTCTACCTGCGCCACGCGGTGGTCACCGCCCTCGCGAGGATCGGCGACCGGGCTTCGGTCCACGCCGCCGCCGGTGACGACGCGCGCGCCGTCCGTTTGGTCAGCCTTCTCGTCCAGCGCCTCTGGACCGATCCGGCGATCGCAGGATTCCTCGACGATCCCGACGCTGGGCTGGTCCTCGAAGCTGCGCGCGCGATCCACGACGAGCGCATCCAGGGAGCGCTCGAGGCCCTCGCCGCGCGAGTCTCCCTGAACGCCGATGCGCCCCTCCCCCTGCTCCGTCGCGTCCTGGGCGCGCACCGCATCCTCGGCGCCGGCGGGAACGCGACGGCGCTCTGGCAGTACGCAGCGCGCGCAGACGCTCCCGAGGCGATGCGCGTCGAAGCCCTCGAGATCCTCGCCGAGTGGGCCGAGCCCGACGGACAGGACCGCGTGCTCGGCGAGTGGCGGGCGCTGCCTCACCGCAACACGCTCGTCGCGCGCAGCGCAGGCCGGGCCCACGTCGGCAGCCTGCTCGCAGCCGGCACTCCAGGACGCGTCGTCCGCGCTGCGTGCGTCGCCGCGGACCGCCTCGGGCTTCCGGACATGAGCGCGATCCTGGCCCAGGCTGCGCAGGAAGCAGGTCACGACGGTGAGACCCGCGCGCGCGCACTGATCACGCTCGAAAACCTCGGCGCGCTGGGCGACGCAGAG
>JAQCBR010000013.1 GCA_027621295.1 Planctomycetota bacterium | reverse complement strand
GGCTACGACGCGGTGATCTTCGCGCTCAGGGAGAAGGTCGCGCCGGGCGTCGCCGACCGGGCGCTGGAGAGATGGGTCCGGACGATGAAGTCCGGGTTCTGACCGTCCTCGGATCACCCACCTGCTGAAGCCCACCGGGCGCGCGCGGTATGGTCCTGCGGGTCAGTCACCACAGATCCGCCGCGCCATGAACCTGCTACGCACTCTCGCCCTCCCGCTCGCCGTCGCCGGCTGCTCGGCGCCGAGCTTCGAACCTGACTTCGTCCCCAACCCCGCCGACGTGCTCGGCACGCTCGGAGCCGTCGAGAGCTTCGATCCGGCGCTCGCCGAGCTCGTGCCGACCATGGCGCGCCTCGAAATCATCGCCGAGGGCTTCGACTGGTCGGAGGGTCCGGTGTGGGTCGACGAAGACGGCGGCTACCTGCTGTTCTCCGACATCCCGCCGAACCGTGTTCACCGATGGAAGTCCGGGGAGGGCGTCTCGGTCTACCTGCCGCAGAGCGGCTACCTGGACGCACTCCCGCGGCCGAACCACATCGCGCCCGACGAGCCGGGGTCGAACGGGCTCGTGCTCGATCCTTACGGGAACCTCGTGCTCTGCCAGCACGGTCTGCGCCAGGTCGCGCGGATGAACGCTCCGCTGTCGGCGCCGCGCGCGGAGTACGTGCCGCTCGCCACGCACTGGGACGGCAAGCGGCTCAACAGCCCGAACGACGCGGCATTCCGGAAGAACGGCGACCTGTACTTCACCGACCCGCCGTACGGCCTGACCCGCAAGATGCAGGACCCGGAGAAGGAGATCGACTTCCAGGGGGTCTACCGCCGGACGCCGGACGGCACCGTCACGCTGCTGACCAGGGAGATGTCGCGGCCGAACGGCCTCGCGTTCTCGCCGGACGAGAAGACCCTCTACGTCGCCAACTCGGATCCGAAGCGTGCGGTGTGGATGGCGTTCCCGGTGCAGGAGGACGGCACGCTCGGCGAGGGTCGAGTCCACTTCGACGCGACGCCTATGGTCGGCGAGCGCCCTGGCCTGCCGGACGGGCTCGCGGTCGACGAGCGCGGCAACCTGTTCGCGACCGGTCCGGGCGGTGTCCTGGTGCTGACCCCCGACGGCCGCCACCTCGGCACGCTGCTGACCGGCCGGCCGACGAGCAACTGCACGTTCGGGGACGACGGGCGCACGCTCTACATCACCGCCGACGGCGAGCTCGTCCGCGTCCGCCTGCACGCGCGCGGCGTGCGGCGGTCGCGCTGATCAGCGCATCACGCGCTTCGCGTGCTCGTCGGTCAGGTCTGCGAGCTTCACTTCGAGCACAGCACCCTCGGGCGAACGCGTGAACACGAGCCGCCCGAACCGGGCTTCCGGCGTCCACTCTCCCGGCGCTGTGCCGTGCGCGCCGATCCAGACCTCGATCTCGGACCTGCCCTGCAGCTCCAGGAAGAGGTCACCCGCGTAGCGGACACGACCCTCGGCGCGCCCGAAGCGCCCGGCCTCGCGCCAGACCGCGCCGAGCTCGGTGCGGTGGATGCCCGAGCCCCACGACCAGGCGAAGACGAGCTCGGACGCGCCGTCCCGGTCGAGGTCGACGACATGGCACGAGTGCAGCCCCAGACCGCCGAAACCCCCGCACAGCGGCACCGCGCCGTGCGCGTCCACCAGGAACGCGTGGCCCTGCCGCACGCCCTCGGTCACTTCGTAGACCTGGACACGGAGCTCCTCGAAGCACCCGGGCGGCGTCCGCTCGACGACCGGCGTCTCGACGGACGGGTTCATCGTCGGCGTGTCGGCGAAGACCCGCGCACGGACGAGCGCCGCTGCGTGCGCAGCGTCGACGCGTGGAGCCTTGGCCGTCGCGTCGGCGACCGGGGTTCCACAGCCTGCGAGCAGCGCCAGAGCGGCCAGCAAGCAACTGCGACGTGCGCGTGCTCGCATCGGGGCGTCGACCTCGGGCGGGACCTGCATGCCGGACAGCATCGCAGATCGGACGCCGATCAGCGCGTGAGCCTGAGCCGCGCCACGTAGATCGACGTGCGCTCCTCGTGGCTCGAGTAGTACGAGACGAGGAGGCGGTCGCCTTCGAGGAGCATCCCCGGATAGCTCGTGTCGCCGCCGGACGGGAGCACGCAGAGCTCGCGCCATCCGCCGTCGAGCGTCACCTCGCCGATCGCCGTGCGCGGCCCTTCATCCGTGTGCAGACGTCCGGCGGCGAGCATCCGCCCGTCGTCGAGGACGAGGAGCTCGGGGCCTCCGAGGTGGACCGGGAGCTCGGCGAAGGCCCAGTCCGTGAAGGGCGGAGCGGCTCGACCGATGCGAGCGGTGCGGTCCCCGCCGTCCCTGCGGACGAGGGCCACCAGCGAACCGTCCGGGAGCGCGCGGATCGTCGCCTCGCTCGGACGCCCGGTCAGCGGCCACGTCGCGACGTGCTCGTAGCGGAGCCCGTCCGTCGTCCGCACGAGCTGCTGCCGCCACTCTTCGCCGGACGGCTGGTAGACGACTCCGTAGCCGGTGTCTCCGACCCACGTCACGCGCCACAGCCAGTCGGTGGGCGTCGCGACGGACGGGTCGATCACCGCGTCCTCGATCTCGAAACGGCGCGGCGCGTCGGGTGACCAGCGCAGGACCTTCGACGTCCGGTCGACCAGACGGCCGTCGACGTACCGCGATCCCCCCATCAGCACGAGCAGCTCGCCCGTCGGCATCACGCTGACCTTGGGGTCGCGCAGATCGATGCCGTCCTCGGTGAGCAGGGCGCGGGTCTGCCAGTCGACGCCGTCGGTCGACGCGAGCACGCGGACCCGGCCTTCGCTCCCACCGACGTGTGCGGACGCTTCCCGGAACACGAGGACCATCCTGGGGCCGTAGCGCACGAGGTCCGTGAACGCCTGGTGCTCCGCCCCGTCGAAGACGCGCCGCACGTCGCCGAGCTCCAGCGCGAGCGGAGCGGGCTCGATGCCGCCGTCCGGCTCGGCCGCGCGGCGCGGGTAGGCCGCGAAGAACGCCGCCGCGACCCGCGCGAAGTCGGGGTGCTGCCGATGCCCACCCCCGTGCTCGAAGAGCAGGACGTCGCCCCCCTCGGGCGCAGCGAAGCGCTGCACGCGCGGGTCTCCGTCCCACGTGACCGCGTCGCCGCATCCGCGGGCCCGACGCAGCATCTGCACGGTCGCGTCCTGCCACGCCCACTTCACGATCGGATCGTCCGGCGCGCCGGCATGCAGGACCGGCACACCCGCATCGCCCGGGCCAGACAGGCTGCGCCTTCCCGTCGCGGCAGCCGACGGCGCCACGGACGCGAGCACCGCGCCACGTTCCTTCAGCAGCAGGTAGGTGAAGCCACCGCCGTTCGAGTGGCCCGTCACGTGGATCCGCGCGTCGTCGACGACGGCGACCTCGCGCGCGCGGGCGAGCAGCGCGTCGAAGAACGCGAGGTCGCGCCCGCCCTGGTCCTCCGCATAATTCTCCCAACCCGGGAGCCGCCCCTCCGGATCGGTCATCCCCGGCGTCGGCAGACCCTGCGGGTAGATCACGATCGCCGCAGGCCACGCCTCGTGCATCGCGAAGCGCCGCGCGAAGCCGCGGGCACGGCCACCGTGACCGTGGAACGCGAAGACCAGCGGTGCCGGCGTCGCGTCCTCCGCCCCGCGGAGCGACGCGTCGGGCAGGACCGCCACCGCGGTGCGCTCGACGCCCCCGACCTCGAGCGTCCAGCTCTCGGTGCGCTGCGCGGTCGTGCCCGCGTGGGCCATCAGCGCGACCGCGGCGGCGAGGAAGGTCCGCGAACGGCGATGGAGAGCAATGGTCGTGGGCCCCATGCACCCCGCTTACGGATCCCGGCGCGGGCGTTCCACCGAAGCGTCCGGAATCGCCGATCGGCTCCGCCCCGCGCGACCTCGGGCATAGACTCCGGCCCATGGCGCAGCCGCAGCAAGTCCGGGCCGCGTGGGCGTTCGCGTTGTTCGGCGTCACCGCGTGTGCGACCGTCCCCCCGCCCGGACCCGAGGCCCTTCCAGACCTCCTCGCACGCGCGGCCCGGGCCCCGCACCCGCGGCTCCTGTGGGCCGAGGGCGACGAGGCCGTGGTCCGCAGGAGGCTGGGCGCGGACCAGGACCTCGAACAGGTCTACCTCCACCTCGCAGCCAGCGCCGACGCGACCCTCGGCGCCGAGCCCGTGGAACGCATCCAGGTCGGCCGCCGCCTCCTCGGCGTGTCGCGCACCGTGCTCAAGCGCGTGACAGCACTCGCGTTCCTCCACCGGATGACCGGGGACGAGCGCTACGCGGCGCGCGCCGAGCTGGAGATGGTGACGGCGGCCGGTTTCGCGGACTGGAACCCGAGCCACTTCCTCGACGTCGCCGAGATGACCGCAGCGCTCGCGCTCGGCTACGACTGGCTCTACGACGCGCTGACGCCGGACGGGCGCGCGACCATCCGGAAGGGCATCATCGACAACGGCCTGCGTCCGTCCCAGAAAGGCGGCTGGTGGGTCGAGACCGACAACAACTGGAACCCCGTCTGCCACGGCGGCCTGACGCTCGGCGCACTCGCGGTGCTCGAGCACGAGCCGGAGCTCGCCGCGCAGATCTTGGCGCGCGCGCTCGACAACCTGCCGCGCGCGATGGGCGAATACGCGCCGGACGGCGCCTATCCCGAGGGTCCGAGCTACTGGGAGTACGGCACCAGCTTCAACGTGCTGCTGATCGAGGCGCTGCGCTCGGCGCTCGGCACGGACTTCGGGCTCCGCGACGCCGAGGGCTTCCTGGCGTCGTCGGACTACATGCTGCACGTGACCGGACCGTCCGGCCTCTACTTCAACTACTCGGACGGCGGTGAAGGCCGCAGCCTGTCACCGACGCTCGCGTGGTTCGCGCGCGAGCGCGAAATGCCGTGGCTGCTCCGCTCCCAGCGCCGCGACCTGGGCGCGCTGCTCGGCCGCTACGCCCCCGCCGCGGACGACCGCAACCGGCTCCTGCCCTTTCTGCTGCTGTGGTCACCGGACGCCCGCGACGACGAGGATGATCCGCCGCGGCACTTCGTCGCCGCAGGAACGACACCGATCGCGACCCACCGCACCGGCTGGGGCGACGACGACCTCTACCTCGGGATCAAGGCGGGCTCACCGAGCGCGAACCACGGACACATGGACATCGGCTCCTTCGTGCTCGAAGCCGACGGCGTCCGCTGGGCGATCGACCTCGGGTCGCAGAACTACCACAGCCTCGAGTCGCGCGGCATCCAGCTCTGGGACCGCGGCCAGGGCGGAAAACGCTGGGACGTGTTCCGGCTCAACAACCTCTCGCACAGCACGCTGGTCGTGGACGGACAGAAGCAGCGGGTCGCGGGCTTCGGCGCGATCCTCGAGTCCACCGACGACCACACGACCGTCGATCTCGGCCCGGTCTACGCTCGGCAGCTGGCCGCCGCTCGCCGTCGCTTCGAGCTGCACACGGACCGCTCGGTGACCGTCCAGGACGAGCTCGTCGCCGGCGCCCGCGCGAACACGGTGCGCTGGGGCATGATCACACGGGCGGACGTCGCGGAGCTCGGTGAGAAGCAGGCGGTGCTGACCCAGGACGGGGAGAAGCTCGCGGTCCAGCTGCTCTCGCCGCCGGGAGCGACCTTCCGGCGGGTCGACACCGCGACGCCGCCCGCGGACTTCGATGCGGCCAACCCCGGCACGTCGATGCTGGCGTTCGACGTCGAGATCCCTGCGTCGAGCGAGGTGAGCCTCGTCGTCCGGTTCGTGCCGGGTGGGAACGCGCCGCCGGAGTCGGACCCGGTCACGCGCTGACAGCAGCCGACCGCAGCTCCGCAGTCGACGCCCCGAGGCCGGTGAGGGCGTCGGAGAGACTGTCGAAGACCTGCTCTTCCGCGATCAGGTCGGGCACCACCCGCAGCCGTCGCAGCAGGTCGTGGGGCTACGCGCGCAGACCGGTGACGAGCGTCCGGACGCCGCGCTGCTGCAGACCCCGTACCGCCTCCTCGAGCGCGTAGACGCCGGTCTGGTCGATGAAGGGCACGTGCCGTAGCCGTAGGACCACGACGTCCACTTCGGGAAGCTCCTGCAGGCGCTGCTGGAACGCCTTGGCGAAGCCGAAGAACACCGGGCCGCGGATCGTCTTGATGAGCACGCGATCGCTGAACCCTGCGGGAAGCTCCTCTTCGCCGGCAACGCGATCGGGCTCCGCACATGCGGCTCGCTCGAGCTCGACCCCGTCCTCGACGATCTCCGCCATCCGCCGCATGAAGAGCACCGACGCCATCACCATGCCGATGCCGACGGCGACCAGGAGGTCGACGAACACCGTCACGACGAGGACCGAGATCATCACCGCCGCATCCGCGCGCGGCACGCGACGGACGTGGCGGAGCCCCCGGAAGTCGAGGATGCCGATGCCGACGGTGATCAGGATGCCGGCGAGAACGGCCTTGGGGATGTAGGCGGCGTACGCGCCGAGCCCGAGGAGGATGGCGAGCAGGAGCAGCGAGTGGACCGCTCCGGAAAGCCGTGTCCGGCCGCCAGCCTGGACGTTGACCACCGTCCGCATGGTCGCACCGGCGCCCGGGAGACCGGCGAAGGCCCCCGCGACCGCGTTGCCGATGCCCTGCCCGATCAGCTCGCGGTTGCTGTCGTGTCGCGTCCCCGTCAGGTTGTCCGCGACGACCGAGGTCAGCAGCGAGTCGATCGCGCCGAGTGCGGCCAGCGTCGCAGCGAACTCGATCACCGTCATCGAGAGGGCCGGATCGACGCCGAACACGCTGGTCGCGTGCAGGGTCGGGAACCCGGTCGGAATGTCGCCGATGACCGGGACCTGCGGGCCGAGCCCCGTGGCGACGACCGAGAGAGCGAGCAGCGCGACGAGCGGGCTGGGCACCGCCTTCGTCAGCCTCGGCAGCAGGTAGATGATCGCGATCGTGCCGGCGGTGAGCGCGAGGGCGGCGACATTCATGTCGACGGGCCAGGCCCCCAGCCCCTGCACCACCCCGAGCGGCCCGCCGGCGGGAGAGACCTTGCCGATCGCGGGGAAGAGCTGCAGCAGCACGATGATGACGCCGATGCCGCTCATGAACCCCGAGACCACGGGGTAGGGGATGAACTTGATCAGCGCGCCGATCCCGGTCAGCCCCATCCCGACCTGCATCAGCCCGGCCAGCACGAACGTCGCGACCAGCGCCGGCAGCGCGCCCTCGACGCTGCCCGTGACGGCGATCAGTTCCTTGACCGCAACCGCAGTGACGACGGTCATCGGCCCCGTCGGCCCGCTGATCTGCACGGCCGTCCCACCGAGGAGCGACGCGAAGAAGCCGACGAGGATCGCTCCGTAGAGCCCGTACTCGGCGCCGAGCCCGGACGACACCCCGAAGGCGAGCGCCAGGGGCAGCGCGATGATGCCGGCGGTGATCCCGCCGAAGAGGTCGCCGCGGAGTTTCGAGCCGCGCTCGGGGGATGGGTTCAAGACAGGTTTCGCGGTGGGTGAGAGCCGGTTTGCCCGAGTCTGGCGGCACCGGCCAGGAACATCCAACGTCTTGGCCAATCCTCTTGATAGCCCCTACCTTTGAATCCGACAGAGGGAGCGACTTCGGGTGAGCCGTGTCCGCCGCCGGTCCCGGCGGCGCCCGATCGCCTACTCCCCTCTCTTCCGATGCCATGGCGGCTTGGGGATGGCCCGATGCCACCCCGCGTTACATCTCCGACGTTCGCGGGAACGGGACTATCCGTCGACCACGGGGTGCAGCACTGTGGGCCCATGCAACGGCCCGGCCTCCGCGTCCTTCTCTGCGTGCTGGCCGGTTGGGCCACCGCATGCCGCGACACCCGGGCGCAGACCGGCCGCACCGTCTCGATGGTCGAGCCGCCCCAGCTCGGTCGGGCGCTCGAGCTCAGCGTCGACCACGGCGGCGCGGCAAATGGCCACCTCGGCTGGTTCGCGATCACCGGCCACGCGGCCGGAACCAGCGCCTGGCCGATCCCCGGGCTCCGGACCTTCGGTGCGGTGCGTATCGCGACGAACCAGATCCTCGCGCTCGCGCCCTGGGCCTCCCCGACCCCGACGGGCGCCGGGCTGACGCTGCGGCTGCCGAACGACCCGGCCCTCCTGGCGCTGCCCTTCGACGTGCAGGCCTTCGACATCGACCTGGGCACCGCGTCGCTCTACTGGAGCGACAACGACCTCGAGCTCGCGGTCGGCGCCACGGGCTGTGGATCACAGCTCGGCATCACCGCGCTCTACCCGCCGGGCATCCCGAAGGAACCCGACGTCGTCGTCGACACGCCGACCTCACGCACGACCTTCCTCGCCGACCGCGCCCGCGACCGCCACGCGCGCGAGGACATCGTCAACGGCATCCCGTTCCGGGCGTACGACCACTGGCTGCCCTTCTACTGGGAGCAGCGGATCGCCGAGCTCGAGATCGTCGACACGGTCGGCCGCGGCGGCAGCACGGTCCGGTTCCGGTTCATGACGCACGACCGGCTGAACCCGGCCGAGTTCCGGACCTTCTACGCGAACCAGCCGTCGGTCGCCGTCTACCACAACAACATGTCGACGCCCCCGGGGACCGGCGTGACGCTGATCTCGACCAGCCCGTCGACGCGCTACCCGGGCGAGACCGAGTACCTCTACGAGGCGACGATCACGCAGAAGATCCCCGAGTACCGGCCGCTGCAGGTCGGCGACCGGATGGAGGTCGAGCTCAGCCAGTTCCTGGCGGCGCCGCGCAACGGACGCGCGAACTACTACGGGACCGCGTTCCTCTACGTGGTCGGCGAGGGCGTCCAGCCCTGGTACGCGAAGGCGAAGGAAGAGGCGACCACTCCCGCACAGCGGGCGGCCGCCTCGTTCGACTCGTTCCCGCTGCCGGCGGTCGCCCGCCTCGGCGGCGACACCACGCTGCCCTACCACTACTCGGGCGAACCGCAGCACCGCTTCAAGCAGATGGCCGGCAACGTGGCGCCCGCGAGCGGCCACGAGTTCGTGCTCGGCCGTCGCCTGCACCACACCGACTTCAGCACCGGCGCACACTCGGAGCCCGGCAACCCGACGTTCGCCGCGCACGCGGGCCAACTCGGTCCGAAGTTCATCGCGGCGAGCTGCGTCGCCTGCCACGTCGGCAACGGCCGTTCGCTGCCGCCTGCCGTCGGCGAGCCGCTGACCCGCGCCGTCGTCCGCGTCGGCACCGACGCGCGCGGCACGCCCCACCCAACGCTCGGGGAAGTCCTGCAGCCGAGCATGGGCTCAGGCTCGGGCTCGGGCGGCGTGGACACCCGCATCGAGGCCGAGTCCTACGTCGCGATGAGCGGCGTGCAGACCGAACCCACGCAGGACGTCGGGGGCGGGCTGAACGTCACGTCGATCGACACCCGCGACTGGATGTCCTTCGCGAACCAGCCGGTCACGCTGCCGGCCGACGCGCTCTACCGCGTCGAGCTACGGGTCGCGAGTGCATCGAGCGGCGGCATCCTCGCGTTCGAGGAGTCCGGCGGCGCGATCATCCACAGCCGCATCCCGATCCCGGCGACGGGTGGTGCCCAGACCTGGCAGACGGTCACGACCGACGTGTTCATGACCGCCGGCTCGCACGTCTTCGGCCTCAACGCGAACGTCGGGGGCTTCAACCTCAACTGGTTCCGCGTCTCGTCGCTGCCGCAGGGCGGCGGTGGCGGAGGAGGGGGTGGAGGCGCCAACTCCGAGGGCCTCGCGCGCCTCGACGGCTACGACCTGTTCCCCGGCACCTACGCCGACGGCACGACCTACGAACTCCGCGCGCCGCGCTACGTGTTCGAGGGTGCGAACCCGCAGTTCTTCTCGGTCCGCAACGCCCCGCCGCTGATCGGCACGGGCCTCCTCGAGGCGATCGACGAGGCCACGCTGCTGGTCCGCCACGACCCGTGTGATGCGGACAGCGACGGAATCTCCGGACGCCTCGCGACCGCGACCGAGCTGGCCAGCGTCCAGCCCAAGGCCGGACGCATCGGCACCAAGGCCCAGCGCGCGTCGGTCATCGACCAGGTCGCCACGGCCCTCAACCACGACATGGGCATCGCCTCCGACCTGATGCCCGTGCTCGACGGCGAGACGTCCCCGAGCCCCGCCGAGGTCACGCCGACCGAGCTCGACCGCATGGCCCGCTACGCGGCGCTTCTCGGCGTTCCCGCACGGCGGAGCTTGACCGACGCGGCCGCGCTGCGCGGCGAGCAGGTGTTCGCCTCGATGGGATGTGTCGCCTGCCACGTCCCGGAGCTCCGGACCGGCACCACTCACCCCTACGGCGAACTCCGCGGCCAGACGATCCGTCCCTACACCGACCTCCTGCTCCACGACATGGGGCCGGGCCTCGCGGACAACATGGGCGACGGCGACGCGACCGGCTCCGAGTGGCGCACCACGCCGCTCTGGGGCATCGGCCACACGGCCGACGTCGCGGGCGGCGAGGCCTACCTCCACGACGGTCGGGCCCGGACGCTCGAAGAAGCGATCCTCTGGCACGGCGGCGAAGGCGAGACCGCGAAGCAGGCTTTCCGTAGCCTGACGGCCGCCGACCGCGCTGCCGTGGTCGCGTTCCTCCGCTCCCTCTGACGGGACCCGGTCGCTCCGGTTGGGGCGGTGCGGGTCCGACCCGCACCGCATGCGAACGCCAGCTCTCGCTCTCCCTCTCGTCACCCTTCTGGCGCTGTCGGCCGCCGCTCCGGCCCAGCGCATGCCGCGCGAGGACGTCGTCGACGTTCCTGCGATCGCGGACGGGCTCTGCGTCAGCAACCTGTTCCAGTCGCACATGGTCGTGCAGCGGGACAAGCCGATCGCGGTCTGGGGTTGGGCAGATCCGGGCGCGACGGTGCGCGTGATCTTCGGCGACGAGACGGTCACTGCGAAGGCGGGCGCGGACCGCGCTTGGAAGGCCGTACTCGGCGCCCGACCTGCGAGCTCGGAGCCGACGCGGATGACCGTCCAGGGTCAGGGCGCCGAGCTCGTCCTCGAGGACATCCTCGTCGGCGACGTCTGGGTGCTCGGCGGGCAGAGCAACATGGAGTTCGAGGTCGCGAAGGTCGAGAACGGCAACCTCGAGATCGTCTCCGCCAACTACCCCGAGATCCGGATCCTGACCGTGCCCCAGGGCGAGGGGCCGGAGGTCACGAAGGGCTTCGCGCGGCTCCACGAGTGGAGCGACTGGTTCGGCCGCCACTTCCGCAAGGGCGACTGGGACGTGTGCTCGCCCGAAGTCGTCCGCGAGCTGTCGGCGATCGGCTGGGCGTTCGCGCGCCGCGTCCACATGGCGGCCCAGGTGCCGATCGGCGTGATCGACGCTTCGCGTGGCGGCACGACCGCCGAGACCTGGACGCCCGACTCGGTGCTCCGCGCGATGGAGAGCGCGACCGTGGAGGCCAAGCTCGCCGACTGGGACCAGCGCATCGCCGAGTGGAACGCGGAGCAGGACCTCGCGAACCGCGTCAAGCAGCACCAGGACCGCATCGCGCGGATGACCGAACAGGGGCAGGAGATCCCAGCCGACCAGCGCGAGGCGCCGACCGACCTCAAGCCCGGACCGATCGCCGATCACAACCTGCCGGGCAGCTGCTACGCCGGGATGATCGCGCCGCTGGCAGGCCTGTCGGTGAAGGGCGTGATCTTCCACCAGGGCTACAACAACGCGTTCGACGGGATGCCCGGCGTCGCGATGTACATGGACGTGTTGCCCGCGATGATCGAGTCGTGGCGCACGGCCTTCGGCGATCCCGAGCTGCCGTTCGGCATCCTGTCGCTGTGCACCGACGGCTATCCGCAGACGCTCGACAACTACGTCGAGAACATGCTCAACACCGGCATCTACATCCGCGCGGTCCAGTACGAGCTGTTCCGCCGGATGCGGGACGCCGGCGACGAGAACATCGGCTTCGCGAGCACGTACGACCTGCGGCGTCGCTGGTATCACCCGCAGGTCAAGCTGCCGGCCGGCGAGCGGATCGCGCGCTGGGCGCTGGCGACCGAGTACGGGTTCGGGCGCGAGCTGCGCTGGGAACCGCCGAAGCTGCTCGGCATGGAAGCCAAGGACGGCGCGCTCCACCTGCAGCTCGACGCCGAGGTGAGCGACCCCGAGGACGGTGCGATCACGGGCTTCGCGATCGCGGGTGAGGACCGCCGCTTCCAGCCCGCCGACGTCGCCTACCTGGAGGTCGGCAAGGACAATCGGGACCAGCCCCGCCTCGATCGCAAGCAGCTCGTGCTGACGAGCCCCCTCGTGCCGGCGCCCGTCCACTTCCGCTACGCCTGGGGCCGCAACCCGCTCGCCAACCTCCAGGCGATGAGCAACCTCGACCTGCCGTTCGCGACCCAGCGCAGCGACGACTGGGACATGCTCGACGTCCCGCTCGGCGTGATCGACGAGAAGATGGGGCAACGCCCCGACCGCGCGCAGATGAACCACATCCGCAGCGTGCTCCGCCAGGAGGACGAACGCCGCCGCGTCGATCAGGCGCGCCGCGTGCTCGAGGAGCACGAGGCGAAGGCCGGCGGCAAGCGGGACTGATTCCGTCTCGCGCGAGGCTCAGCGAACCGGCGCGAGCTCGATCGCGCGGAGCTTCATCAGCGGCCCCGCCTCCTTGTCCCCGTGGACCGAGAGGCGGTGGGCGCCTGCCGCCAGCTCGACCGCGTCGAGCTCGACCGTGAGGTAGTCGGTCCAGCCGCCTGTCGGCACCAGCGTCCACTCGGCGGCGCTGCGGCCGTCGATCCGGACCTCGATCGTCGAGCCGGCCTCGGTCGGCACGCAGGCGTAGGTGAGCTTGAGCGTCGCCCGGCCGGGCTTTGCCCATTCGAACGCCCACTCCGGGTGGTCGTCGCGGACCCGCCAGTAGCCGAGGCAGTCCTGGTCGTCCTCGTAGCGCAGCGAGGTGCCGTGGATGCGTGCTGACCTGCTCTGGAGCGCAATCGAGCCGTCGGCGCGCGGAGCCACGGTCGGCACCCGTCCTGCCCCGACGCGCATCCGCGCCGTCATGTCGTCCCAGTGCGCGGCGTAGACGTCGCGGGGATCGCAGTCCTCCTCCGCGCAGATCGAGGCCGCGAGGCCGACGATCTCACCCATCGCGCCGGTCGTCTTCATCACGCGCACAGCGCCCAGCGCCTCGTGCGTGACGCTGATGTCGCGCCCGGCCATGAAGAGGTTCGGCACGTTCCGACTGTAGAGCGATCGGTAGGGCACCCAGTACGGGCGCTCGTATTCGTAGCCCTTGCCGCGCGTGAAGTCGGCGATGAACTCGTCGCCGTCGTGCCCTTCGGCGTAGCGCGTGTCGGGGTGGTGCGTGTCGATCCCCCACGTGCACGGGAAGCAACCGTCCTCCCACTTGCGGTTGGTGCGCAGGTCTTCGGCCGTCACGAGCACGTCGCCCATCAGCCGGCGTGACTCGCGCTTGCCGGCGATGTAGGCGACCCAGTTGAGCCGGTGCGCGGGGTAGCGACCCTCGACGTTCTTGATCGCGTCCCAGGCTCCGTACATCGCGCGGAAGTTCTGGTCGCGGATGCGCTCCATGTCCGCGATCGGGTCGCGGTCGAAGCCGTTCTCCCAGTACCAGTTGCCGATCGAGATCGGGCCGTTGCTGCGCTCGGGCACGGTCTTGCCCCAGTCGCGGCCGGGGAACGGCTTGTCGCTCAGGTCGACCGCCCAAGGCACCCGCGGGAACGCCGCGTCGTCGACCGCCTCCTGCATCTCGGACGACAGCGGCTCGAGGTCATCGCAGAGGCAGCGGATGTTCCACAGGTTGCTGGCCCCCATGTGGCCCTCGTCCGTCTGCTCGAAGTCGGCTCCGGCGAGGAAGCCGAGGGTGCCGTCCCCGGTGCAGTCCGCGAACCATCGCCCGGCGATCCGTGCGCGGACGCCCGTCCGCACGTGCTCGGCCGCCACTGCGATGACCCGGCCGCCGTCCACCTCGACGCGGTTCATCCGGTTCTCGAGGAACAGCGTCAGGTTCGGCTCGGCCCGCGCCACGCGGATCTTGCGGTCGTCGTCGAAGACGTGCGGCCCTTGGGCGTTCTTCGAGTCCTTGCGCTTCTCGGGCACGAGCTCCATCACCACGTCGCCGATCCGCGGGTAGGGCATCTGGTTGACGTGGCCCTCGGGCCAGACGCGGACCTCCGAGCTCGAGTTGCCGCCGAGCACCGGACGGTCCTGGATCAGCGCGACCGAGAGCCCCTGCCGCGCCGCGGTGACCGCGGCCGCCGTGCCGGCGACGCCACCGCCGACGACGACCAGGTCGAACGCGCCCGCGTCGACGGGTTCCATCGCGAGGCCGCGAACCTGACGGCGGAACCGGGCCAGCTCGTCCGCGTCGTCCGGCGGCCGGAAGCCCAGGTCCCGCGCGAGCAGCACCGCGTCGCAGCGGCCTTCGAAGCCGGTCAGGTCGTGGAGGGTGACCTGGACCGAGCCGGCAGAGACGTCGACCAGGCCGCCATCCTGCCATTGCCACGGCTCGCCCTCGGTCCCGAACGTCACGCCGGACGGCTCGCCGTCGATCAGCACCTGGAAGCGCCCGGGTGCCCCCTCGACGCCCCAGGGCGCCACCCAGTCCCGCGTGCGCACCCAGAGCCGGTAGCGGCCGGCACCCGGCAGCGTCACGCTCGTCGCCGCATCCTCGACCGGCCGCCCCATCCCGTGCGCGAGCAGGTAAGGCGATCCCATCAGGTCCATGAACTGCTGGTCGAGGACCCAGCCGCCGAGGTCGTCGAAGGACTCGGCTTCGACGAGGACGAGCTCCTGCGCGCGCGCGGAAGGCGACGCCACGCCGAGCATCACGGCCGAACACAGCGCGAGGGCGGACAGCCCGGACCGGAACCGTTCTCCGAACTTCATCACGCGAGCAGTCTAGTCACTCCGGTCCACGAGACGACGCAAGTCGCCGGCGCGCAGGCAGCAACCGACAGCCGCACCGGGATGGACCGGCGCACACGCCCACCTAGCCCTTGCCGAGCTGCACGGTCAACCGGTCGAGCTCAGCGCGGAGGTCCTGGTTCTCGAAACCGGTGAACGGTGGAAGCTGCAGCTGCTCGAGCGACTTCAAGATCTGGAGGCCGTCCCGGATCATCGCTGCGACCTCGGCGGAGATCTCCATGGTCGCGTAGGTCGTTTCCGCGTCGATCAATGCCGACGCAACCGCGGCGATGCGCTGCCGGACCGATACGGCCTGCTTCTCGAGGAATGCCCGATACACGCCGATCGCCCGGAGGGTCAGCCGGTTCGCTTCCTGGTTCTTGCGACCCAGTGCTGCATCGCCGCCATTGGCGATGACCACCTCGATCTGGCCGATCAGCTCCTCTGCTCGGGCGGCCAGCTCATCCAATCGGGGCAGCAGGCTCTCTTCGATCCTCCGGACGAAGTCCGCGTGGAGACGCTCCACAGCCTTGAGCAACACGATGTAGACGCCGTAGTAGCGCTGGGCCGACTCGGCCCGACCCGACTGCGAAGCCAGCGCCTGGAGTTCGACCACGACGTCGCGCAACGTGCTGACCACGACACACAGCTCGACGAAGTCATCGCCGGTCGCGGTGGCGAGCAGCGTGTCGGCCTTTCCTTCATCGAAGTCCAGGCCCAGGTCACGCATCTGCTGGACGAAGCGGCTCCGCTCGGCCTCGCTCCGGCTCTGTAGCTCGGTGACTCGCTTCTGGTGATCCGAGAGTTCGGTCTCCAGATCCTCTCGCGAGGAAGCGAGGAGCCCGTCGACCACGCCCTGTCGCTGCTCGGGCTTCGCGGTCAGGAGCGCCTCCCTCACTTCGGCAACACGGCGGAGGCGCTCCTCGATCTCGGTGTCGAGCTGCCGGATGCGCTCGCGCGAAGCACCAGCCCCTACGCCCCCCAGGTGCACGAGCACCTCGTCGAGCAGGTCATCCACGCTGGTCCATCGGACCGCCTTCAGGAACCCGCCAGTCATCGTCCCATCGCGAACGGCATCCTCGCGCAGCATCCCGAACGCCTCGGAAGCCGGCGCGAGAATCGCTCCGAGCGTCTGTCTCGCTTCCTCCACCGCGGCCCCGAGCGTCGGCGCGGCTCGTTCTCCCTGCTCGCTGCCGGAGCCGACCTCGCCGGCTGCCGACTGGTCACAGCCGACCGCGAGACAGGCCGAGAGGAAGAGAGCTGGGAGCGATCTTGGAGGCAGCATGGGTGTTCTGTTGGACGTTCTCCGGCGCCTCCCCCCTTACACGCGTGCAGCGCCCACCCGTGACGATAACGGCGCCGCTCGCCTACGTGCCAGATCGCCGGGTTCGGTCGGTCGGGAGGCAGGCCCCATGGCTCCGCGTCCTGATGCGACGCTCGCCCAGTCCAAGGCTTGCGCGGCAACAACCCCCCGCCCACGCGACCGCCTCGCCAGAAAGTGGCAGGATTCTTCGGAACGCCCGCCTCGCCGCGGGCCATGTCCCACGCAGAGCGACGCTCTCGCGCGATGACCCGACCCGAAGAAGACGCCGACGAGATCCGCGAACACACGGTCGCGCTGCGCCGGCTGGCGCGGGGCCTGTGCGGCGATCCGACCGAGGCGGAAGACATCGTCCAGGACGTCTGGGTCCGCGCACTCTCGGGGAAGACCGAACCGCCGCCGCAGGGTGCAGGCGTCCTGGCGTGGATGCGGGGCTTCGTCCGGAACCGCAGCCGCGAGCGTGCGCGAGCCGACCGTCGTCGGGTGGGACACGAACGCGCTGCCGCACGGCCGGAGCGTGGCGACGACCCGAGCGGGCGGATCGCTCTCGTCCAGGACCTGCTCGGACAGGTGCAGACCCTCGACCCGATCTACCGGGACGCGATCGCACGCTGCTACCTCGAGGGCCTGACCTCGCAGGAGGCTGCGGCGCTGGAGGGAGTGTCCGAAGTCACCATCCGCACGCGGCTCCACCGCGCCACCTCCCAGCTCCGCCGACGGATGGACGAGCGATGCGGAGGCCGCGAGGAGTGGCTTCCCGCGCTCGCTCCACTCGCCTGGGGCCCGTCCATCGGCAGCCCGCTCGGCCTCGAACACCTTCCACCAGCCACGACGCTGACGACCGCCAGCGCCCTCTCTCTCGCCATGAAGAAGAAGCTGATACTGGCTGCAGCCCTGCTCCTCGTCGCGGGCGTCACCGTCTCGATTCCCGACCGGGCCACGGACCGGGTCGCTCCGACGCCGCCCCACTCGCCGGAGGCTGCGGTCGCCGCCACCGCGCCGGTCCAAGCACGCGCATTCGAACGTGATGCGGCCGCCGAGCCCCCCGTCCCGAGCCGCACTGCAGTCCCACCCACGGGGGCCGTCGATCGCGTCGCCAACGCACTCCCTCCGTTGCGCGTGGAGGGCAAGGTCCTGACGGACGCCGGGGCATCGATCGGCGGTGTGGACGTCGAAGCCTGGTGGGGAGACTTCGAGCCGAACGTCGCGCGACAGGCGGCTCGCACCGGCTCGGAGGGCACGTTCTCGTTCGACATGCCGGTCTCGCCCGCCGAGCGGTCACGGTCGCTCCAGCTCACCGTGAGAGCGCCCGGATTCGCTCTCCGGACCGAAACCCGAGAAGTCCTTCCGGGCGAGTCCTCGATCGAGTTCGTGGTCCGCCTCGTTCCTGGACTCGCGGTCCATGGACTGGTGATCGACGAGGGCAAGCAGCCGATCGAGGGCGCGCGGATCGACACGTTCCGCCCGTGCGAGCGGACCATCCTGACCGATGCGGCGGGGCGGTTCGTGATCCCTGACCTCTCGATCGAGGATGACAAGCGCATCGTCCGGGCCAAAGCCGAGGGGTTCATCGTCCAGTTCAACCAGATCGACATCGATTCGATGAGCGCGGCCGACGGCTCGGTGGAACCCAGGCTGTTCCTCGTCATGCGCCGCGGTTCGGGCGTCCACGGTGTCATCGTCGATGTGGCCGGCAACCCGGTCCCCGATGCCCACGTCCATGTCGGTCGGCTCGGCATCTCGAAGAAGCAGCCGGTGCGGGAGCTCGCCGGCACGACGACCGATGGCGACGGGCGCTACTCGATCGAGGCCGTCCATCCCGGGCCCAACACGCTGGCCGTGTTCCACGAGGACTTCGCGCCGCTGATCGAGGAGGTCTCCGTTCCAAGAGCCGAGCCGCTGCAGTTCGACGCCACGCTCCTGCAGGGTCACGAGCTCCGGGTGATCGCGCGCTCGGCGGCGGGCGAGTCTCTCGAGGACGCGTCGTTGTCGCTGCACATCCACCAGCTGCCGATCCGCGAGCTCGACGCCCCGCCCGGCGGCGAGTTCCTCGTCCGCGGCGTGCCGCAGGGTGGTTTCGGCATCACGGTGACCGCCGGGGGCCACCTGCCGCGCTGGCTCGACTTCGCCGCAGGCCAGCTGCCTCCCGCGCCGATCGACGTCGTCCTCGACCCGGCAGCCAGGATCGCCGCCACGGTGGTCGACGCGCGGTCCAACGAGCCGATCCGGGTCTTCTCGGTGCGATTCCTGCCCGACGGTCAGAGGCCGACGAAGGGCGGCAAGGGTGAGCTCGGTGTGGGCGGAGCGAGAGCCGGTCTTCCTGCCGATTGGTTCGCCGGACGGGTGATCTCGAGCACCGACGGCAGCTGGGACACCGGCGACGCGCCCCTGGTCGATGGCTACACGGCGAACGTCGAGATCCGTGCCGAGGGTTACACCGTCGCGCGCGCGGACAACCTGGTGGCGCGCTACCGGGCGCAGCCGACCGACCGTGTGATCGCGCTGGTCACCGGCGCCACCCTCCGGGGTCGCGTCGTCACGCCGGACGGCGCGCCGATCATCGGTGCCTACGTCGAGTGTCGCCCGACGGCGGTGCCGACCGGCGCCCCGGACGCCTCTGCGAAGACGGCTGCCAACAACAAGGTCCGCACGACGTCCGACGGCTCGTTCACCCTGCCCTACCTCGTCCCCGGCCCGGTCGAACTTCTCGTCACCGACGACGAGTGGGGCAGCCACCGCGAGCGCCTGTTCGTCCAGGCCCGGAGCGAGGATCAGGTGATCGAGGTCGTGATGTCGGCCGGCTCGAGCATCGAAGGCATCGCACGGGATGCAGCCGGACGCGGGCTGCCGAAGGCGCGGATCCAGATCCGCCCGGCAACCGGCGAGACCAAGGGAGCCACACGCACCGCAACCACCGACGCAGACGGGCGCTTCCGCGTCGACCACCTGGGCGTCGGCACACACGTGGTCGAGCTCACGACGTCCGACTCGTCCGGGCGTGCGTTCACGAAGTTCGCGTCGGTGCGTGCCGCGGTCACGGTCGAGCTCGCCGAGAACACCACGACCCGCGTCGAACTCCAGTCCGCCGGCGGCGCCGACGTCCTCGGCTCCGTGACCATGCGCTCCGCCGCAGGCGAGCTTCTGCCTGGCCCCGACTGGCTGCTGTTGACCTTCACCCGCATCGGTGACCCATCACCCACCGACCAGGGACCCGCGTCGATCCAGGAGATCGTGATGAAGCCGAACGGCTCCTACGACCTCGAGTCGATCCCGCCCGGCGCCTGGTCCTTCGACGTGATCCACACCAACAAGTCGACCAGCACCACGTATCGCGCCACGCAGACCATCCGCGTCCCGGTCGAGGGCGCACTCGTCCTCGACGTGGAGCTTCGCGAGGTCGAGGGAAGGTAGCGGCGAAGACCGGTCCCCACCCATCCGGCACCCGGGCCCAGGGACCGCATGCGACCTCCGGATCTGGCGAGAATCCCGGGCTCGACACACGGCGGCGCAAGCGCTGTGCGGCGCTCCAGAACCGAGGGGATCTCGGGGAGGTGAATCCGCTCGGCGCCGCTGGATTTGTTGTCCGCAACGAGGGCACGGAACGTATGTGGCTACTGGAAGTCCTGGGAGGGTCCTCTCGTCTCGCTCGCCGCTCATGTCCACCTCCTTCACGGCGATCCGATCCGGAACGGGTCGTCTCGCCCCCGGGCCACTCGACCCGATTCCCGAGGTTGCGGCCGCGGATCTCGGCGCCGGAACCCTGCACGCGCTGTTCCGTTCTGGCGCATCGGTGGTTCGTGTGACGGCGGTCTCTCAGCTCGACGAGCTGTGGCACGACCTGGTCTTCTCGGCCGAGCGCCGCAGCCTCCCCTGGCACGACAGCGTGCAGCGACTCGCGGCCACCGCGCGGCCCGGCAAGGGGCCCGTCCATCACGGAGTCGGAAACGTCCTGTTCGCGCGCCCGGGCGAGATCAACTACGTCGGCCGCCGGTGGCGGATCGAGGCAGACCACATCGCAGGGAGTGACGACCCCGCGGAGCAGCGCGCGCAGCGGACAGCGCTCGCGATCGCATCGTTGATCCACGATGCGATCCTTCCCGAAGGCGGCCGAACCGGACCGGCGGACACGACGCTCCAGTGCATCCGCTACTTCGACAGCCCGGAGGACGCGGAGCGCATCTGCGACCTGCTGGAGGCGGCGCTGCTCACCGACTCGCGCCTCGCGCGCTGGGGCCTCCGCGCCGATCGGGCGAAGGCCGGTGCCCGAGGTCTGTTCCGACTCCCGGTCATCGCCGATCTCTACGGGATGGCGAGCACGATCCCGGGTCTTGGCACGGCGTTCGCGCAACTGAACCGCGTGTTCTCTCCCAACCCCGACAGGGAGACAGAGCCGGACTACTCGCTGGTCGGCGCCCCCCACGTCGACTCGAAGTTCTTCGCGGCGATCACCAGCATCCACGACTCGGTCCGGACGGAGTACTGCGACGGCCACCACTGGCACGAGCTGACCCTCGACTCGGACTCCCTGTGCGTGATGCCCGGTCGGTTCGCCCGGGTCTTCGGTCTGAGGCCGACGCTGCATCGCGTGCTGCAACGCCGCGGGGACACGCGGAGAACGCCGAGCATGTCGCTGGTCATCGGCACGGCCCCACGCCGCGACGCGCCGATCTAGGCGCGCAGGCTCCGGAGCCCCGGCAGACTGTCAGCCGCGCTACGCTCGGTGCCCGAGATGGTCGCGGAGCTCACAATCGACGAGGCCGGGCTCTGGCTCGACGTGCTGGCCGGCTTGGCGATGGGCGCGTGGTTCGCCGGCGCCCGGTTCACCCGGGTGACGCTGCGGCTCCTGCGCGAGCCGCGCGCCGGAGAATGCGTGGTCGCTGCGCCCACGTCCGCCGTCCGCGATGCCCTGGTCGACGCGCTGTCGCGGGCCCAACAGCTGTCGCCGCTGAGCCTCGCCCGGATCACGCGTGCGGACGACCAGGAGATCGCGTGGGAGGTCACGCGGGGACCCCAGCGCCACCGGGGCCTCGTGCGCCTCGCGGATGAAGGTCCGCGCACGCGGGTCACGTACGGCATCGTCGGCGAAGGACCACTGCTCCGGATCGCGACGGCGGTCTGCGTCCTGGGCTTGGTCGTCACGGTCGGTCTGTACTTCGTGCTGCGGACCTGGGTCGCTCAGAGCCCCGACGAGCACGTGCGATGGCAGGTCCTCCAGATGGTGCAGGCGGTGCACCTGCTGTGGCCGCCGTTCCTGCTGGCGGGACTCGCGCGCAAGGTGCGCAGCCAGTCCGCGGAGGAGATCGAGCGGATCGTCGGCAATGCGGGCTTCGACACGGGCGCCGGGCCTGCCGCTACGAGTTGAGCTGGCCGCGTCGCAGTCTGCGCACGAGCTCCACGGCTGCCGCGCACGCGATTCCGACCCCCGCAGCATAGATCGCTGCCGCGAACAGGATCAGGAAGAGGCCGAACAGGATGTTCCCCATCACGAACCAGTCGTCCGGGAACAGCCTTGCGACCAAGTCCATGCCGGGCTCGAGGAGATGGGTGACGTGCTTCGCGCAGAGCACGAGCCCGAGGAGCTGCAGCAGGAGCGCGGCGACCGCGACGCGGACTGCGACGCGAGCCAGCCGACGCGTGCTGGAGCTCTGCTCTGGGGGACTCAACCTGATCGTCTGTGGGATGGAGATGGCCAGCGTCGACTGCGGGGAGTGTAGAAGATCCCCGTGCTCCGGAGGTATCTGCAGAGCCTGAACCCCCACGACGCTGAGACCACCGCGGCGATGAGCCGCCGGCGGCGCGCGGCGAAGCCCTGGGCGATGGTCGGGTGGTTCTTCACGTTCGTGACCGGGCTGCTCGGCTTCCTCATCCACTCGGAGACGAATCGGGTCGCGGAACTCGTGGAAGAGGGCGTCCTCGTGCGGACCACGGTCTCCGAGAAGCACGTGCTCGAGCCCGATCCGGGGTCTGGCGGTTCGACCTGGTATCGGCTGTTCGCGCGCAGGCCGGCCGGGCTCGACGCGGACACCGCAGAGCTCTGGGACAGAACGGCCGCTGCGGCGAAGTATCCGAGCTCGGTCACGCACTTCGATGCTTGGGAAGACCGCATCTGGATCGACGTGACGCGGCAGCGCTTCGCGGACACGCGGATCGGCGACCCGCTCGAACTGCGGATCACCGGGCGTTCGTTCGGGGCCGCGTCGGACGTCCCACCCGGCCTCGTCGCGTGGTCGCTCTGCGTCGCCTCAGCCTGCGCGGCCGCCTGGGCGTGGCGTCGCGGCTACCGGATCGCTCACGCGGACCTCGACCGGTTCCGCTGAACAGCGACCCCTCCCGCAGTGTCCGCTTGGCCCGCCCTGCCCGATCGGCGAGGCTCTGCAACCATGCTGGCCCTGGCCCGACGTGTCCCCGCTGTGGCGGGCGTGATCCTTGCCGCCCTTGGTTGCGCCTCCGGACCCCTGTCCGCGCAGGATGCGAAGCGCCCGAACGTCATCGTCGTGATGACCGACGACCAGGGCTTCGGCGACCTGTCGATGCACGGCAACCCGGTGCTCCGCACGCCGAACCTCGACGCGCTCGCGAAGGAGAGTGTCCAGGTCCGCCAGTTCTACGTGCACCCGGTGTGCACGCCGACGCGAGCGTCGCTGTTCACCGGGCGCTACCCGCAGCGCAGCACGGCGATCGACACCTACCGGGGCCGGGCGATGCTCGACCCCGACGCGCTGACGATCGCCGAGATGCTCCAGGGCGCCGGCATCGCGACCGGGATCTTCGGCAAGTGGCACCTCGGCGACTGCGCGCCGATGCGACCGATCGACCAGGGCTTCGAGCGGTCGGTCGTGCACCGCGGCGGCGGCATCGGCCAACCTTCGGACCCGCTCGGCGCCGAAGGCGACTACACGGATCCCGTGCTCGCCGACCAGGGCGAGGACCGGAAGTTCGACGGCTACTGCACCGACATCTACTTCGACGGCGCGATGCGATGGATGGCCGAGTGCCGCGACGCGGACAGGCCGTTCTTCTGCGCGATCACGCCGAACGCCCCGCACACCCCTCTGCACGACGTGCCGGAGGACCTGCGCGCGCACTACGCGGCGTCCGACCTGTCTCCCGCCACCTTCGCGGAAGAGCCGGGCTGGAAAGCGACGTTCACCGACCCGGACAAGCTCGCGCGGCTCTACGCGATGGTCGAGAACATCGACCAGAACATGGGGAAGCTCGACGCGTTCCTCGAGTCGGCAGGTCTCGCCGAGAACACGCTGCTGTTCTTCTTCTGTGACAACGGTCCACAGGGGCGCCGCTTCAACGCCGGACTCCGCGGCTCCAAGGGCAACGTCCACGAGGGCGGGATCCGCAGCCCGTTCTTCGCGCGATGGCCGGCTGCCCTCGAACCGCGCGTCGTCGAGGAAGGCTACGGCGCGCACCTCGACCTCGTGCCGACGATCCTCGCCGCGTGCGGAGTGGCCGCGCCGGTCGGGCACGTACTCGACGGAACCAACATCCTGCCGCTGCTGCGCGGCGAGGAAGGCGCTGCCGACGGAACGATGGATCGCCCGCTGGTCCTCCAGTGGCACCGCGGCGACTTCCCGGTCTACGGGCACCACGTCGCGATCCGCCACGGCCGCTACAAGCTCGCCCAGGTCACGAACGCAGGCCAGGAGCGTGACACCCCGCCCGAGTGGAAGCCGCAGCTGTTCGACCTCGCGGTCGATCCCTACGAGCAGCAGGACCTCGCCGTCGAGCGTCCGGAGATCGTCGAGCGCATGACCGCGACCTACCGCGCGTGGTTCGAGGACGTGGCGGGTGCGGCGATGCCTCCCGCAGACCCCGAGGCCGCCAGGAAGCACTGGTGGCCGAAGCCGATCCGGATCGGCGGCGACGGTGCCGAGCGCGTCGTGCTGACCCGCCAGGACTGGCGTCCCGTCGCGGGCAACGGATGGGGCCAGAACGGGGTGTGGATGGTCCGGTTCGAGGACGCCGGGCCTTGGAAGGTCACGGCGACGATGATGCCGAACGCGAACGCGTCGCGCGCCGAACTCGGCGTCTGGGGTGACACGACCGACGTGCCCGCGCCTCACTCCGCGAAGATCCCGGACGATTCGCGTCAGGTCGTGTTCGACGAGGTGACTGGCTTCACCCCCGGCGCGACCTTCGCGCTCTGGTGCACGCTGCACGAAGGCGAGAAAGAAGAGCGCGGCGGCCCCTACCAGATCCTGATCGAGCGCGCCGACGGCTGACGCCGTGCCTGGCTATTCATCGACCGGACTCGCCCGCAGCTGACGCCGAGTCCCACACGAACTGCGCCGCGGGATCCGGCGCGCCGCTGAGCCGCCCGACCTCGCGCAGCTGGCCGATCGTCTCGGCCCAGCGGTCCGCCGTCATGCATCCGATGCCGAGTCGGGCCGTGTCGTCGTTCTCGACGAGCCCGCGCTGCACCTCCTCGGCGCGGTCCATCGCCGCGCGGGACATCGCGGGATTCATCTTCGTCATCGCCTCGTTCACCGGCCCCGGCTCGTCGAGGTAAGCACGCCAGCCGGCCGCGAGCGCACGGACCAGGGCCCGGCAGGCGTCCGCGTGGCCTGCGACGAAGTCCCGACGCGCGCAGACGATGACGTTGTACGGGTCGTAGCCGGACTCCCCGATCATGAACACGCGCGTCTTCGTCCCCTGCAGCTCGAGCGACACGGGCTCGGACGTGAAGAAGCACTGGGACGCGAGCGAGGCATCGGCCGCGAACAGCGCGAGGTTCGACGAGTAGGGAACGATCTTGCGCTTGCCGCCGGGGAAGCGCTTCGAGAGCCACGCGAAGTCGGCGAGCCCCTCCTCGAACGAGATCGTCGCCTCGGACATCCACAGCTCCTCGAGGCTCTGCCAGGGCGACGACTCGTGGACCATGATCCCCATCGGGTTGCCCTGGAACGACGCGAACAGCGCGACGAGGTCCCCGCCCTTCTCGTTCAGCTCGAGCATCTGGTTCGCGGCGACGACCGCGAACTCGACCTTGCCCGACGCGACGAGCTGGGCGGCGGGAATGCCCGCACCGCCCTGGATCAGCTCGACGGCTATGCCTTCCTTCGCGAAGAGCCCCCGCTGCTCGGCCGCGAAGAACCCGCCGAACTCCGGCTCGGCGACCCAGTTCAGCTGGAGGCGGAGCGCCTCGTCCTTCGGGGCGCAGCCAGCCACGACCAGCAGGGTGAGCGAGGCAGCGAGACCCAGCCACGCGCGCAGGCGTGTCGAGGGTGGGAGTCGTCGAAGGGAGCGCGCGGGCGTCATGCGCGGAGTGTAAGGTGCCGCGCGACGAGTCCGCGACGCCGTGTCCTCCCCCAACAGCGCCAGTCCTGCCGTCCGGGTTGCGGACGTGTCACGGTCCTTCGGGCCGGTGCACGCCGTCGCACCGACCTCGTTCGAGCTCGGCGCCGGATCGTTCACCGCGCTCGTCGGTCCGTCCGGCTGCGGCAAGACCACGCTGCTGCGGATCCTCGGCGGGCTCGAGCAGCCCGACCGCGGGCGCGTCGAGCGGAACGCTGGCGGCATCGGCTTCTGCTTCCAGGAGCCGCGGCTCCTCGGCTGGCGCAGCGTGCTGGACAACGTCGCGCTGCCGCTGGAGCTCCGCGACGTGCCGCGCGAGGAGCGGCACGCTCGCGCGGCCGACGCACTGCGCTGGGTCCAGCTCGACGAAGCGGCCGATCGTCATCCGCACCAGCTCTCGGGCGGCATGAAGATGCGCGCGGCGCTCGCCCGCGCGCTCGTCGCCGACCCTGGTCTGCTGCTCCTCGACGAGCCGTTCGGCGCTCTGGACGAGGTGACGCGGCACGAGCTGGACGAGGCGCTGCGTCGGCTCTTCGAGGAGCGCCGCGTGACGACCGTCCTCGTCACGCACTCGCTGCCCGAAGCGGTGTTCCTGGCGGAACGGGTCCTGGTCTTCTCCCCCAGGCCCGCACGGATCGTCGCCGACCTCGAGACGCCGGCGGGTTCGCGGGGGCCTTCGTCGTTCACCGATCCGGCGTTCAACGACGTCGTCCGTGCGGCTTCGGAGGCGCTGTACGGCGCGATCGCGGAGGCGCGGCGATGACGGCGAACGGGCCCTCGCAGTCAGGCTCCGTCGTCGGCCCACTGGCCGTCGTCGTGCTGGCGATCGCCGCCTGGGCCGCCCTGAAGTCGGGCTTCGGGATCCCGGACTACCTGCTGCCGTCGCCTCTCGGCGTCGCCCAGGCGTTCGCCGCGGAGCCCGGCACGTTCCTGCGCGGCTGCGCGGACACCGCGTTCAGCACGGCACTCGGCTTCGGGATCGCAACGGTCTTCGGCGTCCTGTTCGCGAGCGCTCTGTCCTGGTCGCGGCAGATCGAGCAAGCGGTCTACCCGCTGACGCTGCTGTTCCAGATGGTCCCGCTGATCGCGATCGCGCCGCTGCTCGTCGTGTGGTTCGGCTACGGCCGGCCAGCGGTGGTCGCCAGTGCGGTCGTCGTCGCGGTGTTCCCGGTCGTCGCCAACACGCTGGCCGGCCTCCGCAGCCGCGACCCGAGCCACGAGGAGCTGTTCACCGTGCTCGGCGCGACCCGCTTCCAGCTCTGGTGGAAGCTCGCGCTGCCCTCCGCGGTCCCGTCCATCGTCACCGGCCTCCGCATCGCGGCCGGCCTCGCGACCATTGGCGCGATCACGGGCGAGTTCCTCGCCGGCGTCGGCGGTGAGAGTTCCCCGCTCGGCCTGCAGATCACGACCGCACTCAAGTCGTTCCAGGTCGACCGCGTGTTCGTCTGCGTGCTGCTCGCGGCCGCCGTCGGCTTCGGGCTGTTCTTCGCGGTCAGCGTCGCGAGCCGGTTCCTGCTGCGTGCCTGGATGCGCTGACGCTCTGGTCAGCGCGCGACCGTGAAGCCCTGCTCCCGGTAGCGGTCGAGCAGAGCCTGCAGCTTCGCGACGACTTCCGGCCTCTCTTCGAAGAGGTCCCGCTGCTCGCCGAGGTCGGCGGTCAGGTCGTAGAGCTGGCCCGGCGCGCCGGGCTCGGCGGGGCGGCCGGACGGCTCGACCCAGCCGCCGGAGGTCTTCGTGCCCTCGATCAGCTTGTAGCGGCCCTGGCGGATCGCGAAGACGCCGTGCATCGAGTGGGAGACGACGGCCTCGCGGATCGGTGGGGCATCGGTGGCGCGGGAGCCGAGCAGAGCTGTGGACACGTCGTAGCTGTCGGGCGCTGCGCCGTCGGGAAGAGCCGTGCCCGCGAGAGCCGCGCAGGTCGCGTAGAGGTCGGTCAGCTCGATCGGCTCGGCGCTCGTCGTGCCCGGCGGCACATGGCCTGGCCAGCGCGCGACGAAGGGCACGCGGTGGCCGCCCTCCCAGATGTGCGACTTGTAGCCGCGGAGCTCCCCGGCCGAACGGTGCTCGTTCGCGCCGTGGCGCGGCCCGTTGTCCGAGGTGAAGACGACGAGCGTGTCGTCGGCCACGCCGAGGCGGTCGAGCGCGTCCATCACCTGGCCGAGGCACCAGTCGGCGAGCCAGACGAGGTCGCCGCGAGGCCCCTCCTCGCTGCGCCCCTGCGCGAACGTCGGCGGGAGCCACGGCGCGTGCGGCGACGACAGCGCGAGGTAGACGAAGAACGGCTTCTCGGCGTCGTCCGCGACGCTCCGTTCCATGAACGCGATCGCCTCGCGCGTGAACGTCGGGTCCACGTCCTCGAGCACGAAGCCCGGCGCGATCCAGCCCGGACGCGGGAAGAGGTCCGGCCCGGCATCGCGGTTCACCCGGATCATGTGGTCCGGGATCGCGGTCACGCGGTCGTCGCGGATGTAGGTGAACGGTCCGTCGATCGTCGGGCAGGCAGCGGTGAAGAACGCCGTGTCGAAGCCGAGCGCGACAGGTCCACCCTGGATCGGCGCCGTGAAGTCGACGTTCATCCCGTCCTCCGGCTTCCCGTCCTGCCAAGTGCCTCGGAAGTTCTGCTGCGCGTTGTCCGCGGTGCCGACGAACCCGTTCGACCGCGTCCAGCCGAGGCCCAGGTGCCACTTGCCGAAGCAGCCGGTGCGGTAGCCGGCGGCGGTAAGCGTCTTCGGCAGCGTCGGTCGGTCGGTCTCGATCAGCGGCGGCGTGTAGCCGCCCACCACGTTGCGCTTGAGCCAGGTCCGCCACGCGTAGCGACCGGTCAGGATCCCGTAGCGCGTCGGCGTGCACACCGCGTCCGGCGAGTGCGCGTCCGTGCACCGGAGCCCGCCCGCCGCCAGCTCCTCGAGGCGCGGCGTCGGGATCAGCGACTCCGCGTTGTTCACCGTCACGTCGCCGTATCCCAGATCGTCGGCAAGGACGACGACGATGTTCGGGGGGCGCACGACGTTCTGGGGAGCGAGCGCAGCGAGCAGGAATCCGAGAGCGAGCATCCGGGCACGGTAGCGACCGTCCGCCTCCGGATCGCTCCCGAGGCGCAGACTCAGGTGTGCTGGACGCATCTGCAGACTGGTTGCACCATGGGACGCTCGTTTTCGGAGGAAGAGAGGCTTGGATCGGAGCGCCCCGAGCGCTGGCGGTCCGCCGCATCGAGGAGAGTCATCCATGGCGCTCGGAACCCGTTTCCTGCCGCCCGTTCTGGGAGCAGCCGCAGTCTTCGTCATCCCGGCCGCTGGCCAGGACTCCGAGAGAGCACTCCGGCAGGTGACGCTGCTCGTCCAGGGTGGACGGATCGAGCCCGCGCTGCGAGTCCTGCGTTCGATGGCGAATGCGCCGAACCCATCGCTCACCGTGCTGCGGGCTCGCTTCGACCTCCTGCTCGCCGAGGGAGAGCACGAAGAAGCGGTCGAAGCTGGCGAACAGCTGGCTGGACAGCTGCCCGACGGACTGGAACGCGCCGCGCTTCGAGCGCTGATCCAGCGCCACCGGGGTGGACCGATCATCGCCGCGAGCACGGCGCCGATGGACCTGCTCGACCAGATCCAGATCCACCGCGAGCGCGGCGAGCCGGAGGCGATCGGACCGCTGCTCGAGAGGCTCGCGCGTGAGATCCCCGGCGACCCCACCGTCGACTACTTGGCCGGAGAGTTCTACGGCTCGGACCACGAAGGGTTCGACGCGCGGCGCGCGATCGAAGCGTTCCAGACCTTCCTGTCCCGCTTCGACGACCTGGTCGCCGCGGACAGGACCGGAGAGGTCTGGGACCGACTCGACGTGCTCTTCCAGATGCTCGGGTCGCAGGGCGACGATCCGGCCCGCGCGCTCCGCCTGCAGGTCTTCGGCTACATCCTCGACCTGGAGGGCGGCAAGCGCCTGAACCTGATCGTCGGCAACACCGCCCGCCGCATGTCGGACGAGCGCGTCGACTCGAAGTTCCAGGACCTGATGGAGAAGCACGGCTACCACCGGGAGCGACGCGAGCCCGGGAAGATGGTGCCGCTGCTGAAGGAGATGCTCGCACTCCAACCGGACAACCCGACGCTCCAGTACTTCCTCGGCGAAGCCCATGCGTCACCCGGCGGCCAGGTCTTCGACCGGCAGAAGGCCATCGAGCACTTCGAGACCTTCCTGGAGATGACGACCGCAGCGGAGCTCGACGAGATGCGCACCGATCCGCGCGACTACGACAGCTCGGCGGTTCTCTCGGACCTCTCTCGCATGGCGCGGGGGGCAACCTCCTCGCAGCTCGGCGCGCTTCGAAAGCGGGTTCGGGACTACGTGGTGCGCATGCGCGCCGGCGAGACTCTCTATCTCGTGTCGCCACTCCCGATCATCGAGAAGCGACTCAGGTCGGCGCGCCGTGAACTCCTGCAACACAAGAGCGGCACGGCCGAACGGCTGGCTGCGCTGGAGCAGAGCAAGCGCGACCTCGCAGCCGAGGCGCGCTCGAACCGCATCAACCGCTCGCTGAACATCTCGTCACTCCGGCAACACATCGAGTCGATCGAGAGGCAGCTCGCACCGCGTCGGGAGACCGAGCGGAAGCTGGAGGCCGAAGTGGTCGCGCTGCAGGAGTTCATGCGGATCCAGTGACCGGAGGAACGGCGCGCGACCGCTACGCGGTCGACACCGCGATCTCGGTCGCCTTCACCGCGATCCAGACGTCGCCGCCTTCGGCGAGCCTGAGCTCCGCTGCCGCGCGGGGCGTGATCTCCGCGACGATCGGCAGTGGGCCTCCGACCTGCAGTCGGACGCGTTCGAGCGCGGGCTCCACCGACACGATCGGCGCGGACCAGACGTTGCGCGGGGAGCCCGACGGGCGCTCGCGGAACACCGAGACCGCGCGCGGATGGAAGGTCACGTGGACCGGACCGTCCTCGGCGTGCGCGACGACGAGCTTCGCGCCCGCGACGTCGACGACGCCCGCGGTGCAGTGCCCCAGGAACCCGTTGATGCCGACGAGGTCGGCGACGTAGCGCGAGGCGGGGCGGGCGACGAGCTCGGGCAGCGTGCCGGACTGGACGATGCGGCCGTCCTCCAGCACGAGCAGCCGATCGGCGAGCGCCAGCGCGTCGTCGATCGAATGGACGACGAGGACGCGGACGCCGTCGAACGCGGCGAGCAGCTCCCTGAGTTCGCGGCGGAGCGTCGTGCGTGCAGTCGCGTCGACGGCGGCGAGCGGCTCGTCGAGCAGCAGCATCCGCGGCTCGGCCGCGAGCGCGCGGGCGAGTGCGATGCGTTGGGCCTGTCCGCCCGACAGCGCGGCCGGACGCGCGGCCGCGAGGTCGCCGAGCCCGACCCGCTCGAGCCAGGTCTGCGCGCTGCTTCGCGCGTCACGACGCGTCGCTCTGCGGCTCCTCGGTCCGAACGCGACGTTGTCGAGGACGCTCATGCCGGGGAACAGCAGGTGGTCCTGGAACACGTAGCCGACCCGACGCTCCTGCGGCGGAACGAAGGCAGCCCCGGGACCGGCGTCGAGGACCGTGTCCCCGAGCTGCACCTTCCCACGGTCGACCCCGAGCAGGCCAGCCAGCACCCGCAGCAGCGTGGTCTTGCCGGCCCCGTTCGGCCCGACGAGCGCCACGGTCTCGTCCGGGCCGAGGTCGAGGGCCACGCGGAGATCGAGCGTCCCGATCCTCCGTTCGATGTCGGCGCGGAGTCTCATCGGACCGGGAACCAGTGGTGGCGCAGCGTGAACAGCACGCCGCCGGAGAAGAGGACGAGGAGCACGCTGAGCACGCTCGCCGCCTCGGGGCTCGTCTCGAGCGCGGCGTAGACCTCGAGCGGCATCGTGCGGGTCCGGCCCGCGAGGTTGCCGGCGAACGTGATCGTCGCGCCGAACTCGCCGAGCGCGCGCGCCCAGGCGAGCAGGAGACCTGCCCGGAGCGAAGGCGCGATCATCGGCAGCGTGACCGACACGAGCGTGCGCCACGGCGACGCGCCGAGCGTCGCGGCGGCGTCGACGTAGCGGCGGTCCATCGCGCGAAGCCCTCCCTCGGCCGCGAGCACGAAGAACGGCAACGCGATGTACGCCTCGGCGAGCACGACGCCCGCCTCGGTGAACGGCAGCGAGACGCCGAACCAGTCGGCCAGCGGCGCGCCGACGAGGCCGTTCCGACCGAACGCGAACAGCAGCGCGACGCCGCCGACGACTGGCGGCAGCACCATCGGCAGCGTGACCAGGACGCGCACCGCGGTCCGAAGTCCGGAGGGCGGGCCGTCCATCCAGATCGCGAGCGGCAGTCCGAGGACGAACGTGCAGACCGTGGCCGCAGCCGAACAGCCGAGCGACAGCCAGAGCGCGTCGAGGACCTCCGGCTGCGTCGCCTGCGCTGTGAGCTCGCTCCACGGCGCGCGGGACCAGAGCCCGATCAGGGGCAGCAGGAGGAGCACGGCGGCGATGCCGGCCAGTGCCCGGACTCCGCGCGGCAGCGGCTGGGATCTCTCGGTCACGGCAGCAGGAATCCCCGCTCGGTGAGCACGGCGCGCCCCTCCGCCCCGAGCACGAATGCGACGAACGCCCGCGCCGCGGCGGGCCTTGCGTCCCCCGCTCCGAGCGCTGCGATCGGGTAGACCGCGACGACCTGTTGGGCGTCCGGGAGGTCGATTCCCTCGACGCCGTCCCCGGCAGCGGCGACGTCGGTGCGGTAGACGAGGCCGGCATCCACCTCGCCGAGACTGACCTTGGCGACCACGGCCTTCACGTGCGGTTCGTCCGAGACGGGCCGCGCTTCGACGCCCGCCCGGCCGAGCGCTTCCCGCGCGTATCTCCCCGCAGGCACCTCGGGACCGCAGATCGCGAGGCGCAGGTCGCTCCGCGCGAAGTCGGCGAGACCGTCCACGTGCCGCGGGTTGCCGCGCCGGACCACGATCGCCAGCTCGTTCTGCGCGAACACGTGTGGTCCGTCGACCACCGCGCTGCAGCCGACGACCCGGTCCATGTTCTCGGCGTCGGCCGACGCGAAGACGTCCGCAGGCGCGCCCTCACCGATCTGGAACGCGAGCCGCGACGTGCCCGCGAGGTGCAGGTCGACCGCGAGGTCCGGATGCTCAGCCTCGAAGCGAGCCGCGATCTCCGTGAAAGCTTCGCCGAGCGACGCCGCGGCGAAGACGAGGACCCGCCCGTCGGCGCTGCCGCGCGGCACGCAGCCGAGCGTCAGCACGAGGACCACGACCCCGATCGCACGGCAGAGGCTCAAGCCCCGGCCTCCACTTCGTCCCCGTGCGGCGCGACCGGGGCCGGCACCTCGGCCCGCTCGACGACGACGTTCGTCGCCTTGACCACCGCGTTCATCAGCATCCCGGGCTCGATGCCGAGCGCATCGACCGACTCGGCGGTGATCAGCGACACGATCCGGAACGGCCCGCAGCGCAGCTCGACCTGGGCGGCGACCCGGTCCTTGACGACGCGGGTGACGATGCCGAGCAGGTGGTTGCGCGCGGACGACGAACCCTCGGCCTCGGCCTGCCGGTCGAGCGCCTCGACGAAGCGGGCGAGGTCGGCACCGTCGACGAGGCGGTGACCTCCTGGGGTCCGCGCTGCGGCCAGCTCGCCCCTGTCGACGTGGCGGCGGACGGTGTCGACGCTGACTCCGAGGATGCGGGCGGCCTGTCCGAGGCGGTAGCTGGGCATGGGCAGAGATTCGCGAAGCGCGCGTATGCGGCTTTCTACCACCTGAATCCTTGTCTGTGCAGCATTCTGACCGCACGAAACGAGCCGGAGCAGATCCGCCGTCTACGGATCCGGACGTGGTCGCCGGGGCGTGGCAGGGCTAACCTGCCCGGCCCGTACCCCGACCGGTCCCTCCTTCCATGCCGACGCCCCGCCTATCCCTCGCCCTCGCCGCGCTGACCGCCCTCGCCTGCACCGTCGCCGACGCGCGGGCCCAGGCGTTCACCCCGGGCAACATCCTCGCCTCGACGGCCGGCCGGCTCTACGAGCTCGACCAGACCCTCCAGGTGATCCGCGTCCTCCAGGTTCCGCTGCCCCCGGGCGGCGGCCGCTACGACGTCGTCGACGTGGTCGTCGACGTGACGGGCCGCGCGCACGTGCTGATCACCGGACTCCTCAACCCGGGCTCGATCGCCACCTACGACCCGATCGCCGGGACCTGGGAGCAGCACCCGGTCGCCGCATTCCTCGGCAACGTCAGCGACGGGGACCTGACGCTGACCGGCTCCTACCTGTTCACGAAGTCGCTGCGCATCGAGCTGCCCAGCTTCACGTCGACCGCGGTCCAGATCCCCGGGCGGGGTGTGGGTGAGATCAGCGCCGGCCTCGACGGCCGGGTCTTCGCGCTCGAGGACGGCTCCCCGCGGTCCGGCATCCGCGTGATCGACCCCGAGACGCTGCAGGTCACGGCGACCTACGTGTTGCCCGGCCTGTTCGACTCGCGCGGCATCACCAGCCTGCCGAACGGCGAGCTCGTGATCGCCGACTGGAACGGGACGATCACCCGCTACACGCCGGACGCACAGACGGCGCTCGCCCAGCTCCAGACCGGCGGCAGCAACCTCTACGACGTCGAGGCGGCTCCGGATGGCCGCATCGTCGCCGGCAGCCGCTTCGGCGACGTGCTGCTGACCGACACGAACCTCAACCGCGTGCAGTCGGTGATTCCCGGGTCCTCCACGAGCGGCGTGTACGTGGCGTTCGTCCCCGAACTCGGCCCCAACGTCGATGAGGTCCTGCCTCCGGCCGGAACATGGCGCGGGCCGGGCACGGTCGAGATCCGCGGGCGCTTCTTCGCGAACAGCTCGGTGACCGGAGTGCGCTTCGGCGGCGTTCCCGCGACCCAGGTGACGCTCGTCGACGACACGACGATCCGCTGCACGGCGCCGGCGGGCGTGCCGGGACCGGTGACGGTGTCGGTCGACAACGCGATCGCCCCCGCCGAACTCGTCGACGGCTTCGTCTACACGCCGGGCATCACCGCCCCGGACACGGTCGCACCGGGTGGCACTCTCGAGATGGACCTCTGGCTCGAACAGCCCGGCGACCTGGTCGCGCTCCTGATCGGCACGCCGGGCGGGAGCCCGGTGACGATTCCGGGCATCGACTCGAGCATGACGCTCGGCAACCCGGCGCTGTTCACCCTGGCGCCGATCTGGCCGACCGCGATCCACCGGACGAGCCTCGTGCTGCCGAACAACCCGAACCTGCTGGGTGCGGTCGGCGCCTTCCAGGGGCTGTCCGGCGTGACCGGCCGCATCACGTGGACGAACGCGGCCACGGTGCGGGTCGACGACTGACGCAGTCGCCGTCGACCTCGGGCCCTTCACGGACCCGAGGTCAGCCGAAGATCGCGCGGTAGGCGTCGTCGTGGAAGCCCACGACGACCGCGTCACCGACCAGCAGCGTCGGCGCCCGAAGCTTGCCTGACGGGCCGAGCACCTTTGCGGCGCGCTCCTCGACGTTCAGCTTCGCGAGCGCGAACTCCTCGCACTTCTTGCCCTTGGCGACGAGCAAGCGCTTGCGGCCCCGGAACCAGGGCGTGAGGTCATCGGGCCCGACGGGGACCTTCTTGGCGTCGACGGTCTCGGCGATCTCGGCCTTGCCGGCGAGGAAACTCCCCGCCTTGGTGCACGACGTTCAACCCTTGCGCATGTAGGCGCGTTCGATGGTGATCATCCGCGCATGATCGCTGGATCGGCGCCGGGGGCCAGGACCGGCTGAAGCCGACCCGATCGCGATGTCGGGACGGGGGCGGGAGAAACGCCCAGCCGCGCACCGCGCCTCCGGCGAATGCGGGCCGCCGCAGCGCGGACCTCGGCGCCACATGAAGAAAAGATCAGGGCTCACGCCATCTCGGCCAAGACCGGATCAAGGCGGTCGAAGCGCCACAAGACGCTGCAACAGCGACTGTTGCGGGCAAGTAGGTGCCGAGGGGCGAGGTGCGCGAGGAGGACCTGCCGACCATCTTCACCCTCCCTTGATCCTGTCTTTACACACCGAAACTTCACCCTCGCTTCATCAGATTCACAGCCTTGGCTTCGCCGTCACCGAAGCCTGGGCGCCTCCCCTTTGGATCCGCCGTCACCGGATTCGGAGTGTCCCGTGAAGAACCTCCCTCTCTGCACCGCTTTCCCGCTCCTGGTCTGTCTGCAACTGCAGGCCCAGGAGTCCTCACCCCAAGACCCCCAGGGACTGTCCCTCGAGCAGCGTCTCCAGCGACTGGAGTCCCGCCTCGAGGAGCGCGACTCCGAACTCGAGGAGCTGCGTGCAACCCTCCAGGCCAACTCGGCCGGGCAGAACCGCTGGTACGACAAGCTCCGGTTCCGCGGCTACGGCCAGTTCCGCTACACGAGCCTCTTCGACGACGACAACGACCCTGACCTGTTCGTGCCGGCGGACAAGAGCGCGAGCGAGGCCGAGACCTTCGTGCTCCGTCGCGGCCGCGTGATCCTGTTCGGCGACGTCAGCGAGCGCGTCTACGTCTACGTGCAGTCCGACTTCGCCGCGTCGACGGGAGCGCCCGACTACTCGGTGCAGATGCGCGACTACTACGCGGACATCGCCTTCGACGACAAGAAGGAGTTTCGCATCCGGCCCGGTGTGTCGAAGGTCCCGTTCGGCTGGGTCAACATGCAGTCGAGCTCGAACCGCGCTCCGCTCGAGCGGCCCGACGGCATCAACTCGGCGGCTGAGGGCGAGCGTGACTTCGGCGCGTTCTTCTACTGGGCACCTCGCGAGGCACGTGACCGCTACCGCGAGCTCACGTCCACCGGCCTGAAGGGCTCGGGGGACTACGGCGTGTTCGGCTTCGGCCCCTACTCCGGCCAGGGCCTGAACCGCTCGGACAAGAACGGCGAGCTCCACTGGGTCATGCGCCTGAACTACCCGTTCAAGCTCGACAGCGGCCAGTTCTTCGAGCTCGGCGTCATGGGCTACCAGGGACGCTACGTGCCCAAGACCAGCGAAGTGGAGATCGGAGGTCAGGACGTCACGCCGACGTACGACAACCCGGACGGCGTGCGCGACGAGCGCATCGGCGTCACCGCAGTCTGGTACCCGCAGCCGATCGGCCTCGAGGCTGAATGGAACTGGGGCCGTGGCCCGACGCTCAGCGACGACGGCACGAGCATCACGAGCGAGTCGCTGCAGGGCGGCTACATCCAGGCGAACTACCGCTACAACGAAGGCAACCTGACGGTCTTCCCCTTCGTACGCTGGAACTACTTCGACGGCGGTCGGAAGTTCGGGACCAACGCGCCGCAGGCGCACGTGAACGAGCTCGACTTCGGCTTCGAGTACTCGCCGGAGCGCGCGGTCGAGTTCACGCTGTTCTTCTCGCACACGTTCCGTCGCACCAACACGCGCGTCGCGCCCTACGACGACGTGCAGGACGAGCAGCGCCTGGGCATCCAGGTGCAGATGAACTTCTGATCGGGGTGCGAGGGCCCGGGGGCGAGCGCTCCACGGGCTCTCCGCCGACCTGAGGCGCGGTCAGTCCGCTCCGCGCTCGAGAAGCTCGGCCGCGATCGCCCGGTACTCCGCGGCCATCTCACCCCGCCCGATCGGGCGCCGGGCGAGCCGGTACCAGTAGCCGGCGTTGCCGAGATCGCCCTCCTCCCGGTGCAGCGCCGCGTGGACCCAGGAGCAGGCCGGGTCATCCGACTGCACCGCGTCGTGCGCCGCATCCCACGAGCCGCGGAGCGCGTGCCAGACGCCGCAGAGCGCGGGCGTCAGCCCACGCGGTGGCTCCGACCGGGTGAGGCTCGCTTCGAACGTCTCGATGTCCACGGCGGCAGTGTAACCAACCCCGGCACGCCCGGACCGCGCTCGTCTTCGTCGGCTCGGGCGTTGGCTATGCTCGCGCGACGCGATGGGAGAGCCCATGCACAGCGGAGCCACGGACGAGGACGCGCGCTGGGCGCGCCTGGCCCAGGAATCCCGGAGCGCGGATCCGCTGGCGAGTGGGCCCGCATGGCAGAGGAGCTGTCACGAGGCGTTCCAAGCCGACGCTCGTCTCTACATCCGCGGCGACGACGAGCGCATCGCCGCGTTCGCGCTGCACCAGGACGAGGGATATGCGCCGTTCCTCGGCCCGCTCGACAGGGGCTGGATGTTCGGCTGCCCGCTGCTCGGCGTCGGCGCCGAGGAGCTGCTGCTCGACCTCGTGCGGGAGCTCCATCGGATCGTGTCCTCGGTCCTGATCAGCGGCCTCCAACGCTCGGACCCCGATGCGATGTGGATGTTGCTCGATCTCGTCAGCCGCACCCGCGACCAGGCCGTCGTGCACATCTCCGACACCAAGATGGTCCAGGCGTCGCTCCGCGGCGGCTACGACGGCTACTGGTCGCGGCGCAGCGCGAACTTCCGGCGCGACGCGGGGCGGTGCCGACGTCGGGCGAGCTCGCAGGGCGTGACGTTCGAGCGCTGTGCGCCCGAGACCGCGGCGGAAGCCCAGGCTGCCTACCGACGGATGCTCGAGGTCGACAGGCGGAGCTGGAAGGGTCGAGAGGGCCACGGCATCGGAGGTCGAGACTCGCACGACTTCTACCTGCTCCTGCTCGAGCGGCTCGCGGCCACCGGCGCGGCGCGCGCCGTCTTCGCGCGGGCCCGTGACCAAGACGTCGGCTTCGCGTTCGGCGGCATCGCCGGGACGGTCTACCGCGGCCAGCAGTTCAGCTTCGACGAGGCCTGGTTCGACCTGTCGATCGGAAACCTGCTCCAGGACCAGATGCTGCTGTGGCTGTGCGAAGACGGCGTCGAGCGTTTCGACATGGGGCCGGAGATGCCCTACATGCGGCGCTGGGCCGAGGGGTCGGAGACGCAGTCAGCATTCGTGCTCCGCTTCTGACGATTCCCGGACAGCCGCCCGGGCTCATTGCCCCGCTCGCCCGCTGACCGCGCCGAAAGGCCGCCGAGCGCCGGATCGTTCCGACACCGCACCGGTCGGGGGCACGCGCCGCCCGCCTGATCGGGCGTGCGATGGCCGTGGAAACCCAGGCGACACTCGACCCGCTCGAGCATCGCGCCGGCGAGCCGGTGGTCCGACTCGAGGGCGTGACGCGCAGCTACCAGATGGGCGAGGTCCTCGTGCGCGCGCTGCGCGGCGTCGACCTCGAGCTGAGACGCGACGAGTGCACGGTGCTTCTGGGCCCGTCCGGCAGCGGCAAGTCCACGCTGATGAACGTGCTCGGCTGTCTCGATCTGCCGACCACAGGATCGGTCTGGTTCGGCGGCCGGGATCTCGCGCGCGCCGCGCCCGCCGAGCGGACCCGATTCCGGCGGGAGCACGTGGGCTTCGTGTTCCAGTTCTACAACCTGCTGCCGAGCCTCACCGCGCGCGAGAACGTGCAGCTCGTCACCGACATCGCCGAGTCGCCGATGACGCCCGAGGAGGCGCTCGCCCTCGTCGGGCTCGAGGCGCGGATGGACCACTTCCCGGCCCAGCTGTCGGGCGGCGAGCAGCAGCGCGTCGCGATCGCACGAGCGATTGCGAAGCGGCCGACGCTGCTGCTCTGCGACGAACCGACCGGATCGCTCGACGTGGCCACCGGGCGTCAGGTCCTCGCCGCAATCGTGCGCACACAGGAGGAGCTCGCCACCAGCACCGTGCTGATCACGCACAACACCGCGATCGCCGCGCTCGCGGACCGCGTCGTTCATCTGGCCGACGGCGCGGTCCGTGCGATCGACGTCCACGCCGAGCGCCGCGCGCCCGCAGAGGTCTCCTGGTAGGTGCCGATGCGATCGCTCTGGCGCAAGACCTGGCGAGACGTGCGGCTGTCGGCCGGACAGCTGGCCGCCGTGGCCGCGGTCGTCGCGGTGGGCGTGGCGGTGCACACCGGTCTCCGCGCCACCCATGGAAGCCTGGCCCGGGCACGCGCCCTGGAAGTCGAGAGTCAGCGCCTCGCAGACCTCACCGCGCGGTTCGTCCGCGCGCCGCTCTGGGTGGCGGACGGACTCCGCTCGATCGCCGGCGTGCGCGAAGTGGAGCCACGCGTGGTCATCGGAGGACGCGCGGAGATCGCGAACAGCGACGCTCCTGTGACAGTGTCGCTGGTCTCGCTGCCCCGTGAGCCCGAGCGCGGCCTGAACGCGGTCCTCCTCCGCAGCGGACGCCTGCCCAGGAGCCGTCACGAGGTCTTGGCGCACGAGCCGTTCGCCCGAGCGCACCAGCTCGAGCCCGGCGGCACGCTGGACCTGACGATCGAAGGCCGGCGCACCGCCTACCGCGTGGTCGGTACCGCACTGTCTCCCGAGTTCACGTTCGTCGCACCGCCCGGGAGCGCGTTGCCGGACGACGCCCGCTTCGGCGTGGTCTTCGCCGGGTTCGAGACCGTGCAGCACGCGGCCGACCTCCGCGGGGCGTGCAACGAGGTGCTGCTCGCCTGTGCCAAGCCGGGTTCCACGCCCGCACAGGCGGGGGCAGTGGAGGCAGCGCTCGAGCGCTTCGGATGCGTGGCAGCGGTCCGCCGTGAGGACCAGCCGAGCGAGGCGTTCGTCCGCAGCGAGCTCGAGCAGCTCCGGGTCTTCGGCACGATCGTCCCCCTCGGCTTCCTGGCGGTCGCCGCGTTCCTGCTCCACATCGTTCTCGGACGCGCTGTGGCGAGCCAGCGCGCCCAGGCCGCGGCCCTGCTGGCGCTCGGATACCGCGTCCGGGACCTCGCCCGGCACTTCGCGATGCTGGGGATCGCTGCCACCGGAGTCGGCTTCCTCGTCGGACTGCCGCTCGCCATCGGCATCGGGAACGCACTCTGCACGCTCTACCTCGACTACTTCCGGCTCCCAGCACTCGAGCTGCACCTGCCGGCCAGCGAAGTGCTCCTCGCGCTCGGCGTCACGGCAGCGGCCGCCGCATCCGGAACGGCGCTCGCCCTGCGCCGGATCGCTGCGCTGTCCCCCGCCGAGGGAATGAGACCGCCAGCGCCCACCCGATTCCGAGCCACGATGCTCGAACGCACCGGAGCCCTCGCACGGCTGTCACCGCAGCTCCGAAGTGTGGCGAGGAGCCTGCTGCGGCGGCCCGGCCGGGCGGCGGCAGCAACCCTGGGCACGGCCGCGGCGGCGGCGCTCGTGATCCTCGGCAGCTTCGCGTATGGCGCGATCCGCTCGGCACTCGAGCTGCAGTTCGGCTTCGTCTCCCGCGCGGACGTGGTGGTCCCGCTGATGAGTCCACGGGAAACGAACGCTGGGCACGCGGTCGAGAGACTGCCCGGAGTGATCGCGGCTGAGCCCCGCCGGACGGTTCCGGTCCGTATTCGCGCGGGGAGCAAGGTGCTGGACACGACGCTCGTCGGCGTGCCGAGGGACGCGACGCTGTCCGTGTCCATCGACCCGGGCTCCGGAATCGCTCCCCGCGCGACGACGGGCATCGAGCTGGACGCTTCCCTGGCCGCGGAGCTCGACGTCCGAGAGGGTGACGCAGTGGTCGTGGAAGTCCGGGAACGGCGACGGACACAGTTCCGCGCGGACGTCACGCGCGTCTCGACCACGTACCTCGGTCGCGGCGCGACGATGGAACTCGAGTCCCTCGGACGCAGCCTGGGTGAGGGACCGACGTTCGACACAGCGCTGCTCCGCGTGCCGGACCAGGACCTTCTGCCCGAGCTCCGAGAGGCGATCCGTGACGCCCCCGTCTTCGTCGGCTCCTGGGAGCGTGAACACGGCATCCGCTCCTTCGACGAGATCCTCGACCAGCACGTCGGGACTTCGCTCGTGATCCAGGTCGGCGCGTCGCTCGTGATGGCGTTCGGCGTGCTGCACAGCTTCGCCCGCGTGCAGTTCGGCGAACGATCCCGTGAACTCGCCACGCTCCGGTTCCTCGGGTTCCGCGACGCGGAGCTGCTCACGCTGCTGCTCGGTGAGCAGGTGATCGTGCTCGCCGCCTCGCTGCCGCTCGGGGTCTTCCTCGGGCACGCCGGCGCCAAGGCGCTGGTCGAGAGCCTCGCCACCGAGGAGATCCGCATTCCTGCGGTCGTCGCTCCTTGGTGCACGGCACTCGCCGTCGCGACCACCCTCTCCGCTGCCCTGCTCGCAGCGGTCGTCGCGTGGCGTGCGCTGAAGCGACTCGACCCGCTGGAGATCCTCGACGCGGAGCTGTCATGAACACATCTGTCCCGAAGCGCCGCAGACGGCCCTACCTGCGAGCCATGGCTCTGCTCGGCGTGGTCGCGCTGGCCACTCTCGGCATCGTCGAGCTGCTCGAGCCGGAGCCGATCCTGTCCGAGATCGGCGCGGTGGACCGCGGGCCGGTCTCGGTCACCGTGCGTGAAGAAGGTCGGACGCGGGTCCGGGATCGGTACACGGTGCACGCGCCGCGGGACGGCGTGCTGCTGAGGCCCCGCCTCCGCGTGGGAGACATCGTGCACGGCGGCGCGACGGTGGTCGCGGTCCTCATGCCCGCCGACCCGGTCTTCGTCGATCGAAGACGCCGTGCCGTGCTCGAGGCCGAACTCGCGGCCGCGGTCGCACGCATCGACGCTGCGCGCGCAGCGCTCGGTGAAGCCGAGGCACGCTGCACGCTCGCGTGGCGAGAGCTCCATCGCGCCGAGCAGATGGCGGCCGCCAACATCGCGGCCGACGAGGAGGTCGAGCGATTGCACGCAGCCGCGACGATCGCCGAGCGCGCCCGCGACGCGAAGGAGGCAGAGCTCGACGCTGCGCAGCACCTCGGACGCGCCGCCGAACTCGAGCTCGAGGAGGGCCGAACGCTCGAGAACGGGCCTGATCCTGCTCCGGAGCCGGGCCGTGATCTGGCGCTCGTTGCGCCTGTGGACGGCCGCGTGCTCCGGGTGTTCGAGGAGTCAGGCCGACCCGTCACGGCGGGACAGGCGTTGCTGGAGGTCGGGGACCCGCGCGAGATCGAGATCCGCGCTGCGTTCCTGAGCCACGACGCGCTCCGCTTCCGCGCAGGCATGCCTGCGCGGATCGGAACCGCACCCGGGTTCGGCGCAGACGTCGATCTCCCGCTGGACGCACAGGTGCTGATGGTCGAACCACGCGCGGACACAGTCATCTCTGCGCTCGGCATCGAGGAGCAGCGCGTCGACGTCCTACTGGCGCCTGTCGGCGATTGGCCCCGGCTCGGGGACGGCTACCACCTCGAGATCGCGGTCGAGCTGGACCGCTCCAGCGATCGAGCGGTTCGCGCGCCGGCCTCGAGCCTCTTCCGCCATCGGGGCGACTGGGCCGTCCACCGCCTCGACTCCGACGGGCGTAGTCGGATCACGTCGGTCGAGCTCGGGCTGCTCGACGCACAGCATGCGGAGATCCTGGCCGGCCTCGAACCAGGAGACCGCGTCGTCCTCTACCCGAGTCGCCTCATCGAGGACGGACGCCGCGTCGTCGAGCCTTCGGGGCGCTGACCCCGATCAGCGCGGCGGTTCCAGCAGGAAGCGCACCAGGTCGACGAGCTCCTGCTCCTCGAGTCCGAGGGCGATCGTGTCGGGCATCAGCGATACCGGCTGCGCGGTGCGCTTCCGCACGTCCGTCGCGGGAACCACGTGCGTCGCGCCGCCCGCATCCTTGAGCACGAGGGTCGGACCATCCGCGAGCAGGAAGCCGAACAGCGACGTTCCGTCGGTCTTCTCGATCCACCAGGTCTCGTAGCCGAACGCGATCGCGGCGCTCGGATCGAGGATGTTGGCGAGGAGCCCGCGGGCATCGAGCTTCTCACGGATGCGCGTCAGCTCGGGGCCGAGATCACGCCCCTCGTCGCCGTAGCGGTGGCACGCCGCGCAGGCACCCTTCGCGCCGAAGAAGACCTCACGGCCACGCGCTGCGTCGCCCTCTCGCCCCGCCAGCTCCTCGATCGGCGCGAACCGGAGCACCGCGCTCCCCTCACGCGCGAACGCGCGCGCGGCGAGGACGCGGACACCCAGATCCGCATGCCGGCGGAGCGGCTCGGCGACCGCATCCCGGATCGGCACGGGCAGCTGGCCTTCACGCTGCATCCCGACCAGCGCCAGAGCCCCCTCGGGGTCTCCGACCAGCCGGGCCGCCGCCTCCGCGCGTCGTTCGACCGGCTGGGTTGCGTCCGCCACCAGCGCACGGTCCGCGAGGAAGGCCGAACGATCCTCCGGCCGCTCGACCCAGATCTCGAACGAGACCGAGCTCGCGCTCCCGGACTGCTCGGTGCCGCCGTCGTCCGGGCCGACGTATCCGCGCAGGCGGCGGACTCCGTCCGGCAGACGGAACACGATCTCGGACACCGCGTGCGTGCCGATCCCGTGCGCGAACTCCCGCCCGCGAACGCGGAGCGGGCCGCCGCCGCAGTTCTGGTTCTTGCGGACCTGTCCCCAGCCCGTGGTCGCCCGCACCCAGCCGAGATCGGCGAGCGGAGCTGCGCCGTCGTCGCCGACGAGCTCCACTTCGCCCCAGGTCGCCCAGTCGTGCGAGTAGCCGTCGCCGCCGTCCTGCGCGATCAGCCACACACGGCGGGCCCCGGTCACCTCGATGTCGAAGGACTCGAGCGCGCCGCGACGCAGCACGCCGGACGAGTACGCCTGCTCGGCGCCGTCGCGACTCATCGCACCGAGACGCGCCCGGAGACGGTCATCGGACCAGTCGCCCTCGACCCGGCGGCCGAGCCACGCGACCGCATGCGCGCGGACGCGCTCGGACGGCGCCGCTTCGGTGATGGTCAGCACGGCCTCGGCAGCGCGCGCGTCGCGCACGGACGCGAGTGCAGACACTGCGGCCAGCTGTTCTGCCTCGGTCAGCTCCGCAGCGAGGGCCCGCGCGAGGAAAGCCTGGACCGCCGACGTGGGATGGAGGCGCCATGCGACCTCCGCGAACGCAGGTCCCCACGAGGTGGGCGTCTCGCCGCGCTCGGCGAGGAGCGCCGCGAAGAGCTGCTCCTCGGCGCCTTCGGCGGCGAGCCCGAGAGCTTCGAGACCGAAACGGTCCCCGGCGACGTGGGCTCGCGCGAGCGCGAGCAGCACGTCGTGGTCGTCCTCCCACGCGACGTCACGCAGCATCAGCGCGGCCTCGCGGCGGACCGCGGGTTCTGGATCAGCAGCCATCGCAGCCGCCAACGCCACGACGTCGCTGCCCGCCGCAGCCAGCGCACGCGCGGCGGCGATCCGGAGACGCGGCTCCGCCGCGCTCTCCATCGCTTCCTCGACGAGGGCACGACCACCTTCCACGGCCGCGAGCAGCCACGTCAGCCGAGCCCTGCGAATCGCGTCGGACTCGTCGGCCCATGCGTCGGTGAGGCGAGACAGCGCATCGGCTGCGTCGGTCTCCCGCGCCCAGCGCCACGCCGCGTGGCGCGCGTGCACGGAGGGTGCGTGCAGCGCCGCCAGCGGGTCCGCAGGGGTGATGGAACCCGATGCACGGCCTTCGGGCGCGATGCGGAGCACCCGGCCGTAGGCCTCGCGGTCGCCGGCGCCGTGGCCGCCGACGTTGGGGTCGTACCAGTCCGCGACGTAGATCGCGCCGTCCGCCCCGACCGCGACGTCGCTCGGTCGGAACCAGCGCGCGGGTCGGCCGTCGCTGTCCGCGCGCGCGGAGATCAGGGTCTCCACCTCGAACCCGAAGCCCGACCCGTCGGCCTTCGGATGGTGGACGTAGACCACGCCTCGCCCCGCGTCGGCGTTCAGCACCGCGCCGCGGAACCGTGGCGGCAGAAGCCCCTCTTCGTAGACGCAGACGCCGGTCGGGCCGCCGGCCCCGTTGCGGTGCCCGGCGGGCACGACCCCGGGATCGTCCTGGTGCCAGTGCGCGGCCCACACGTCCTGGTCGCCGCGCAGGTCCCGCCGCCAGTTGCGGCGCCCGTCGTCGCCGGTGTAGCCGTGGTCCCCACCGGGCATCACCCACAGCGTCCGGCAGCACGCGTTGCCGTCGTCATCGTTGTCGGACTGCCAGAGATCCCCGAACGCGTCGATCGCGACCTCGTAGGGATTCCGGAAGTTGTGCGCGATGGGCGCCAGCCCCCCGCCGTCCTCGTCGACGCGGAGCACGACTCCCTGCACCCACGTCCGGCCGTCATCCGACACGCGCCCCGTCCGCAGCGTGAAGCCGTCGCGGTCGGTCACGGTGTGCGGGCCTTCGTTGCCGGCGTTGAACCACAGGCGCCCGTCCGGACCGGCGACGACCGAGTGCAGGCCGTGGTCGTGGTCCCGGCCGCCGAAGCCCGTCAGCAGGATGGTCTTCTGGTCGGCGCGGTCATCGCCGTCGGTGTCGCGGTAGCGGATCAGCGAAGGAGAGCAGGACACGTAGACCGCATCGCCGATCACCGCGATCCCGAGCGGGACGAGCAGGTCCGGGTCCTCGACGAAGACCTTCGACGACTCCGCGATGCCGTCGCCGTCGGCATCCTCGAGGATCACGATCCGCTCGCCGTCCGGATGCTCCCGACCGGGGTTGCGCCCGCCGCCCTTGCGGTAGTTGACGCCCTCGGCAACCCAGACCCGGTTCCGATCGTCGATGTCGATCGCCGTCGGGTTGTAGAGCTGGGGCGACTCGGCGAAGCGCGTGACGCGCATGCCCTCCGGGACCGCGAAGCGTGACGTCAGGTCGGTCGGCTCCTGCGGAGCCGCAGAGAGGGCAACGAAGATGGCTTCGAGCATCGTGGAACCTCGGGCTGCCAGCCTTGGCGTGTGAAGGGCCGGGTCGGCGCAGCGTCCTCGTGCCCGAGTCCGCCCCTCGCGCCACGACTCTAGCGGCTCGAGGCGCCCACGCCCGCGAGGGCCTTCAGCCGTCGCGGCCCGCGTGCCGCTCGCACTCGGCGAGCATCCTCTCCGCATACGCGCGGTCCGAGGGCCCGCGCGCATGGCTCAAGTATGCGAGCCAGTGCGTCTTCGCCTCGCGGTAGCGACGGACCTGGTGGCAGGTCTCGGCGAGGTTGAAGTGCGCGTCGACGTAGTCGGGCTCGATGTCGAGCGCCCGCTTGTACGCACGGATCGCAGGGCCGTAGCGACCGACGTCCGCGAGCGCGTTGCCAAGGTTGTTCCAGGCCTCTACGTAGTCGGGGTCGAGCTCGACGGCACAGGAGAAGCGTTGGACCGCCTCTGCAGGACGCTCGAGCGAGAGCAGCACGTTGCCGAGGTTGAAGTTGGTCTCGGGCTTGGCGCCGCCCGCCTGCAGGGAGCGCAGGTAGTGCTCCTCGGCCTCCTGGTAGCGCCCCGCGTCCTCCGCCTCGATACCGCACGCGAACCAGTGCTGCGGTGACCGCACCCGGTGGGCGTGGGACTCGAGCCCCGTCGTCCACGCGCTCTGCGGCGTGACGTCGACGAACGGCAGGTGCAGCTGGCCGTTCGCCTCCACGAGCTGCCCGTCGTCCAGCCGGAACACCATCGGCGCGCGACGACCGAAGGACTGGAGCTGGCGCAGCGTGCGCTCCGCCGCATCGGCCGGCAGCCAGTCGCCGAGCTGGCGCAGGCCCCGCTCGATTCCCGAGACGGACACGCCCCGGTCGACGAGCTGCTGGATCGACTTGGCGGCGCTGACCGACGGGAAGTCGAACCAGCAGAGCCGGCGCACGCATCGCTGCGGCCGGATCAGCCCGCTCCGCACCCAGGCCCTGAGGCGCCCGGTCGGGACGTCGAGCATCCGGCTGAGCTGCCCGATCGTGTAGAGCCCGCCGAGCGGATGGACCCTGCCGCTGAGACCGGCTTCGGCGAGGAACTCCGCCTCGTCCACGATCCGCAGCTTGGCCCCTTCGTCCTGGAGGCGACGCGCTACGGCGAGGCTTCGGACCGGCTGTCCGTCGCGTCGAAGAGCGCACCCCTCGAGTCCGACGACGAGCCGATGCGTCGATGCCGTGGGGACTTCGACGAACCGACCGCCCCGTGCCCCGACGATCTCGACGACCTCCGCGCGCGTCATCGACGCGAATCGGCCCGCGAGGGCGATCTCGAGTCCGGCAAGGGTTGGTGCGACGGCTTCCAGCGGCATGGATCGAACTCGCGAGCGTAGCCGCGCACGTTCCACGGCTCACACACGTTCTCCTCGCGTTCGTTGTGTGACGCGCACGACGAACGGTTGCGATCGACTCGACAGAATGCTGCCGACCGCAAACCGATCCGTCGCAGAGCGTCAGCGCGTCGACGCCGACACCTGTTCGGCAGTACCGACCAACTCGATGCGGAAGCTCCCGTCGACGTCCACACCCGGCAGTCCGACCACGACCAGCCGGTGCGGGCCCTCCGCCAGCTCCACCTCGACGCGCGCCGTGCTGCCGTCGTCTGGCAGCGATACCTGGACCTCGTCGGCGAACAGCTGGAGCTTCGCGAGCTCGCCCTCGATGCGCAGCGGGACGCGCCCGCCCTGGTGGACCTCGAGCATCACGCGCGCGACGCGGAAGCGGTCGCGGCCGCGGCCCACGACCTCGGGGAACTCGCCGAGCGGCAGGCTGCCATCGACGCGCGCGTAGGTCTTCCGGTACGCGTCCTCCGGCCGGACGGCTGCGAAGTACGAAGGCCCGTAGTGGCCGAGCGCGTCGCGGGTCCGCTCGTTCGGCTCGAGCAATTCGAACGCACGGACGTAGCGGTTCTGCGGCACGCGGTAGGCGCCGTCCCGACCCAACTCCGACAGGAACCGCACGAGGTCGGCGAGTTCGTCCCCGCTCAGGCTGGCGGTCAGACCGGCCGGCATCAGCGATACCGGGCTCATCGTCCGCGACGTCACGTCGCGGCGCGCGAGCTTGCGCTCCTGGCCCGCAGGATCTCGCAGCACGACCTCGTCGTCCGACTCGCGCACGATCGCGCCGACGTGGTTCGTGCCGTCGCGCGTCGTCAGGAGCGCCGTGTGGTAGCCCTCCTTGATCTTCTTGCTGGGCTCGAGCAGGGACTCGACGAGGTAGTCGACGGGCGCACTCGCCCCGATCGAGATCAGGTCCGGCCCGACGACGCCGCCGGCCCCGCCGATCGCATGGCAGACCTGGCACTGCAGCGCGGCTCGCCGGTAGATCGCCTCGCCGCGCGCCGGATCGCCCCGCTCGGCGACGGCCAGGACGAAGCGGTCGAGCGCCTCGCCGTCGAACACGGCCGGGATCGGCAGCGCATTCGTCGCGCGCTCGAGCGCGACGGCGAGCCCGTCCGGCTTCTTCGGCGCCGTGCTGATCCGCTGGGCGCCGACCACGCCGATCGCTCGCGGCAGCGCACCTGGCTCGAGAGCCGCGACGAGCGCGGCGAACCGCCCCGCCGCCTGCTCCTGCGCGAGAACCGCGTCGAAGATCTCCGACGCCACGGCGTCATCCGGCGCGTCGCGGAGCACGTCGAGCGCGGCCGCAGCGCCGACCTCGGGAGCCGCGCGGACGCAGCCGATCGCCGCGCGCTGACGGATCCGGGAATCGACCGCGCGGTCTCCGGCCAGCTCGCGCAGGAACGACGCCGTGCGACGACCGCCGAGCGCGACGAGCCCGTCGAGACACGCCTTCGCCAGCGCCCCCGAGCCGTCCTCGCGGAACCGCGCCTCGAGCACGGGGCGGGCAGCCTCGATCTTCCAGGCACCGGCGAGGGCGGCCGCGCGCCCGAAGGCCGGGCCCGCGTCCGCGGACAGGAGCGCGAGGACGCGCTGCCTGTCGCCCGCGGGGCCGGCACCGCGCAGGCGGTTGGCTTCGACCAGAGCGCCCAGGTAGGCGCCTCGATCCGCGGGCGGAGTTGCGTCGTCGAGTGCGAGAGTGAAGAGCGATTCGAGTTCCGCCTCGCTGCCGACGCGCGCCACGAGGTCCGCGGCGAGCGCGCGATCCCGGCCTTCGAACGCTCCCGCCTGGAGCGACGCGAGCACCGGACCGACGCCGGCAGCCTCTTCGGCGGCGCGGACCGCGAACAGCAGCTGCCGCGGCGTGTCGAAGATCTGGCCCTCTCGGAGCTGCGCTGCCCAGCGTGCGCGGTGCTCGCGGCAGATCGACCAGACGGCGAAGTCGAGGAAGTCGTCCGGTGCCTCGATCCCGTCGAGCGCCCGGACCGCGAGCGGCACGGTGTCGAGATCGGGCAGCTGGGCGAGGACGCTGACCCCCCAGAGGCGAACCCGCGGGTGCGGGTCGGCCAGGGCCCGCACCGCGATCGCCCGCGCGCTCGCGTGCTGCGTCGCGCGGTAGTAGAGAGCGCGGAGCGCGGCCGCGCGGATGGCGGGGGCGCGTTCGTGACCCTCCGAACGTGACAGCCGTTCGGCGAGCTCTGGATCGAACCGGTCGATCGCTTGGAGCGCCCACATCCGGCGCAGCTCCTCGAGTTCGGGGTCTGCGCCGTCCTCGGACGTGGCCGTCGGCAGGGCGAGCGCTGCCTGGACCGAGTTCGGGTCGCGGCGCCGCAGCTCGACCGTCGCCTGCTCCCGCGTCCAACCCTCGGGCGCATGGATCAGCTTCGCGAGCTGCTCGACGCTTGCCGACGCGATCTCCGGACGCGCGACGAGCGGGCGATCCGGGAAGTCGATCCGCCAGACCCGCCCGTGTTCGTGGTCACGCCGCTCGTCGCGGAAGTCGACCTCGCCGTGCTGGATGATCGGGTTGTACCAGTCGGCCACGTAGACCGCGCCGTCGGGGCCCATCTTCACGTCAACCGGCCGGAACGCGCGGTGCGACGACTGCAGCAGGTCGTCGATCTGGGTCGAGGCGAACGCCGACGTGCCGTTCTCGGACAGCCGGAACGCGTTGATGCGGTTGCCGCGGAAGTCCGGCGCGAGCAGCGCACCACGCCACGCGTCGGGCACGTGCCGGCCGCTGAGCACCTCGAGCCCGCAGTGCTTCGGCTGACCGGGGTTCAGTCCACGCAGGATGCGGCGCGCGCCGGGCGAAGTCGCGAAGACCGAGCGCGGGAACACGAAGTTGATCCCCTGCCCGCCGGCACCGTCGGTCATGAAGCTCTGACCGCACTCGTCGAACACGTGACCCCACGGGTTGACCAAGCCCAGCATGAACGGCTCGAGCTCGTGGGTGTCGGTCCGGAAGTGCCACATCCCTCCACCGAGCATCCGCCGCACGCCGTGCGGGGTCTCGACGTGGCTGTGGATGTAGATCGACTGGTTGAACCACATCTGCCCCGCGGGACCCCAGCGGAGCGTGTGCACCAGGTGGTGCGTGTCCTCGGTGCCGAAGCCCGACAGCACGGTGACCCGCCGGTCGGCGCTGCCGTCGCCGTCGGTGTCCTGCAGGAACAGCAGCTCGGTCGAGTTCACGACGTAGGCGCCGCCGTCACCTGGCAGCACCGCGGTCGGGATATGCAGGTCGTCCGCGAACACCGTCGAGCGATCGGCCCTGCCGTCGCCGTCCGTGTCCTCGACCACGTAGACGCGATCCGCCTCGCTCTCGCCCGGCTCGATGTGCGGATAGGTCGAGCTGCCGACGACCCAGAGCCGACCGTCACCGTCCCAGTTCATGTGGATCGGCTTCTGGACGAGCGGCTCGGCGGCGAACAGCGTGATCCGCGCGCCCTCGGCAACCGTGAACGCATCGAGCTGCGCCTGGACCGAGGGATCGGGGATCTCACGGAGACCGCGCTGCGCCCTCGCGTCCGCCGCGACGGCGGCTGCGGCCGCGAGGAGAATCGTCGCGCGGAGCGCACCCTGCATCGGAGTCCTCATGGTCACCGCCCTCCCTTCTGCGCGAAGCACGCGCGACGCAGACCCTCGACCCGCTCTTCTGCCTCGGCGATCAGCGGATCGAACATCGGGATCTCCTTCGCGTTCTGCCCCTGTTCGTGCTTCCGGAACAGGAACAGGTAGGTCTCGTTCGCCGGCCGCCAGCGGTGGAAGAACAGCCGGTTCTTCTCCACGACCGCGGCTCGCAGCTCGTCGACCTCGGGTCCCTGGTCGGTCCACGCCGAGGGCGCGGCGAGGCCGAGCACCGTCACGAGGCCCGAAGCTGCACGCCGATAGCCGCTGTCCGTGTGGTGCACGCCGTTCGACGTGCGGGGCGACGCGCCCTGGACCAGGGTCCCGGCGGGCGGCGTCATCGCGCCGAACAGGTCCGCGCAGCGGAGTCCGCGGTCCTCCGCGAGCGCCGCGATCGCTTCGCAGACCGCGGCGAGCCGCGCCTGCGCTGTGCTCATGTCCGGGAGCGGAGCGCCCAACTGCTCGAACGGCGGCGGCGTGACCAGCACGACCTCACGCAGCCCGTCGCCCGCGGCCGCGCGGATCCGGTCGATCAGCTGGCCGTAGCCATAGGCGAAGACCGCGAGGCTCTGCTCGAAGTCCCCCGCCGACCGTTCG
>JAQCBR010000138.1 GCA_027621295.1 Planctomycetota bacterium | reverse complement strand
GATCCGGTTGATGTAGTTGAAGTACCCCACGACCTGCGCTGCGTCGTGGATCGAGGGGTCGCAGAGACCGTGGCGTCGCAGCTCCTCGACGTCGGCTTCCGTCATGCTGTCCGGCTCGCGCGTGAGCTTCTCGGCGAACGCGCAGAGCGCTGTGTCCACGGCGTCCAGTCCAGCCGTCCGCCAGTCGCGAGCCACGGCGTCGACGAACGCGTCCAGCGCTTCGTCATCGGGAAGGCCGACCTCGGCACGGAGGTCGTGGGCGTGGCTCCGCAGTCAATAGACGCAGCCGTTCGCCCGGCTCACGACGACCGCCAGCATCTCCCGCCGCCGCCGCGACAGCGGCGACGGTCCGTGCATGATCGCCGCGTACATCTGCATCGACGCTCGCAGCACTGCCGGGTTGGGCGTCATCACGCGGACGATGTTCCAGACGCGTCCAGCGCGCCGCCGCGCGGCGTCGAGTTCGCGGGCGCACGCGCCGGTCGCCTCCTCGTCGCAGACCTGACGGATGTAGGGCATGGGACGAGTATGCCGGACCGGGCTCCCGGCGGGCGGGAGGCCGGGATACGGCGCGGCCGGACCGGCGGGCGCGCGGTCGCCTGCTCACCTTCAGCTGGCGTCGCCGAAGCGCCGATGCCATCGTGCGGCGGCCACGCATGGTCTTCTCCTCCCTCGTCTTCCTGTTCGGCTTCCTGCCGCTGTTCCTGCTGACCTACGCGGTCGTGCCGGGGCTGCGGTCCAAGAACGTCGTGGTGACGCTGTGGAGCTACGTGTTCTACGCGTGGTGGCGCCCGGACTTCGTGCTGCTGATGTTGTTCAGCACGCTGGTCGACTGGTTCTGCTCGATCCGCATGGGGGAGGCGGGCGAGAAGCGCAGCCGGAAGCCATGGCTCGTCGTGTCGATGGTCACGAACCTCGGCCTCCTGGCGTGGTTCAAGTACGCGAACCTCGTCGTCGGCACGCTGCAGGACGTCGGCATGGGGCCGTCGGTCTGGGAGGACGTGGTCCTGCCGGTCGGCATCTCCTTCTACACGTTCCAGTCGATGAGCTACACGATCGACGTGTACCGCGGCGAGGTGAAGCCTGTGCGCAGCATCCTCGACCTCGCGTGCTACGTGTCGATGTTCCCGCAGCTCGTGGCCGGGCCGATCGTCCGCTACCGCGACGTGCAGGAGCAGCTGACCGAACGGAAGCACTCGGTCGAGCTGTTCGCCACAGGCGCCGCGCTGTTCATGGTCGGCATGGTCAAGAAGGTCCTGATCGCCGACCACGTGTCGCTGATCGCCGACCCGGTGTTCGCGGCGACGGCACCCGGCTTCATCGACGCCTGGCTCGGCGTGCTGGCCTTCGCGATCCAGATCTACTTCGACTTCTCCGGCTACTCGGACATGGCGGTCGGGCTCGGGCTCCTGATCGGGTTCCGGCTGCCGATGAACTTCGACTCGCCCTACCACTCGGCGTCGATCACCGAGTTCTGGCGGCGCTGGCACATCTCGCTGTCGACCTGGCTGCGCGACTACCTCTACGTCCCGCTCGGCGGCAACCGCCACGGCGAGGTGCGGACCTACTGCAACCTCGCGACGACGATGCTGCTCGGCGGGCTCTGGCACGGCGCGCAGTGGAAGTTCCTAGCCTGGGGCGCCTACCAGGGCGGCTTCCTGATCCTCGAGCGGCTGATGGGCAAGAGGGCGCCCTGGGGCTTCCTGCCGAAGCCGCTCCAGGTGCTGTTCACGTTCGCGATCGTGCTGGGCGGTTGGGCGGTGTTCCAGGCGCGCGACATGGCGGCGGCCGTCGACCTGTGGACGGCGATGCTCGGCACGCAGGGTCTGGGTGAAGTGCCGGCAGCGGCGTCGCACCCCGAGGAGGCTTGGATCGCACTCGGCATCGGCGTGTTGATCGCGTTCTTCGGCGTGCACTCGTGGAAGCTCGTCCAGGGCTTCCGCGCGACGACGCTCGTGTGGCTGTTCGTGCTCTTCGTCGTCGCGGTCATGCAGCTCGCGGCGCGGAGCCACAATCCGTTCCTCTACTTCCACTTCTGATGGAAGGCGCGACCCCGGTCCCGGAGCTTGCGAGCCGCGCCCGGCTGCGGGTCGTGGCGGCTCTGTTCGTGCTGCTGCTCGGCGTCGGCCCGACGTCGCTCTGGTGGCTCGGGATGGGGTCGCATCGCGGGCTTGCGCCGGCCCCGACGCCGACCTTCGAGGCCGTCACCGAGGGGGTCTACGCGGAGGAGCTGTCCGAGTGGCTGCGCGAGTCGTCGCGCCTGACGCTCGCGATGAGGACGTGGTTCCTGCAGTCCGAGTGGGCGCTCGGGCTGTTCGACACCGACTCGGCGTTCACGGAGACGCCGGGGTGGTTCTTCGCGTGGGAGTCCTACGTCGACGAGGACGGCTCGGAGCACGACGCGGAGATGGAGGCGTTCTGGACCGGCGTCGCCGAGCGGGCCGAACGGCTCGGCGTCCGGGTCCACGTGCTGATCGCTCCCGACAAGGCGCGGGTCTATCCGGAGCATGCGTTTCCCGGCGGCGCGATGCCGACGAAGCGCGCCCGGCTCTACGAACGTGCGGTCGCCGCGATCCGCGACGCGGGCGTCGGCGCGGTGGAGTTCTTGCCGGAGCTGCAGCAGCACAAGAAGGACTTCCCGGGCATCCAGCTCTACGCGCGCCGGGACACGCACTGGAACGCAGCGGGCGCTGTGCTCGCGGCGCGTGCGCTCGTCGAGCGCATCCGCGGTGCGGGCGCTGCGCTCGGCGCGCCGTTCCCGTTCCAGCTGATGATGCAGGAGGCGCGTCAGCCGGTGGACCTCGTCGACCTCGTCCAGGGCTTCCCGCCCGGGAGCACGATCGGCGACATGCTGCGCGAGCGGCGTGACTACCTCTTCGCGCTGATGCCGGACGCGGGCGGTGGGCCCGCGACCTACGTGCCGGAGGCGATGGGCGACGCGCCGGTCGCTGTGTCCGGTGACAGCTTCGCCGCGTACTACTTCGCGCTCCTCGTGATGTCGGAGCTCGGCCACAAGGTCGACCGGCGCCACGTCGCGCCCGGGAGCGGGCCGTGGGCCCGTCTGGTCATGGCGCTCGACGACGTCGAGCGCGGCGTGCTGAAGGCGAAGGACCTCGTCCACGTCTTCGTCGAGCGGGCGATCGTCGTCAGCGACTGGGCGCCGGCGGGCGATGCGGTCCGGAGGGAGGTCAGGTGAACACCCGCTCCGTGGTGCTCGCGCTCGGCGCGCTCGCCGGACTCGGCCTCGCGGCGGAGGTCGGGCTTCGCGTCGTGGGTGCGCTGTCGGCGGGCAGCGATCCGCTGCGGATCGAGGCTGCGCCTCGGGCGGAGAGGGTTCTGGTCGTCGGCGATGCGGCGAGCTTCGGTGTCGGCGTCGCACGCCAGCACGTCTGGCCCGCCCAGCTCGATGCGCGCGCGCCCCGCTACGAGGTCCACGAGCGCACGCGGCCGCGGCTCCACTCGGAGGACGCGCTCTGCGAGCTTCCCGAGTGGCTCGCCGAGACGCGGCCTGAGATCGTCATCCTGTCGCTCGGCGCGGACGATGCCGCGGTGACCCCGGTCCCGTGGTCGGTCTGGGAGCGCTGGCGGATCGACGGGCGTCACCCGGGCGTGATGCTGCTGGGCGAGGACGACGGCCCGCGCGATGCGGCCACGCTGCTCCTCGGCTCGTGGCGGAGCGGGGCGACGGTTCTCGAGTTCGGGGGCGACGGCCGGCTGCGACTCGGTCCGAACGAGAGCGACTGGTGGGTCGACGGCGACACGCTGCGCCTGCGCGACGACCAAGGCGGTGAGCACGCGCTCCGCTGGCAGCGGCACCGCTCGATGCTCGAGCTCGACGGTCCGCTGGTCGGGGGGCGCCTGATCCTCGAGCCGGTCGACGCGGCGACGGATCCGGTCGGGCGGGCGCAGGCGGCGCTCGCGGCGGGTGACACCGTCGCCGCGCGGATCCGCCTCCGTCAGCTCGCGGCGCTCGGCATGCCGGTCACGCCGCTGATCGCGCAGGTCGACGTGGTCGAAGGGCTGGCAGATGGTCCAGTGCCCCCGGTCTTCGCCAAGGTCGCGCTGGCGGTGGAGGGCGATGCGGCATCGGCACGCGGCGACCGGCTGCGCCGCGCGATCGCTGCGTGCCGCCGTGCCGGCGCGGACGTGATCGTCGTCGGCCATGCGGGCGCGTGGGCCGCGCTCGACCGGGTCGATCGCGAAGTCACCGAGGCCGCGGGCGCGCGCTTCGTCAGCGTCGGCGGGGTCCCGCTGCTCGAAGGCGCGGACGGCCTGCCCGATCGCGACGGGCACGCAGCGATCGCCGGTGCGATCGCCGCGGTGCTCCACGAGCGCCCGCGCTGACGCGGGCGCGCCGTTCAGTCGTCGCCGAACTTGATGCCCTGGGCGAGCGGCAGTGCCGTGCCCCAGTTCACCGTGCTGGTCTGGCGGCGCATGTAGGCCTTCCAGGAGTCGGAGCCCGACTCGCGGCCGCCGCCGGTGTCCTTCTCACCGCCGAATGCGCCGCCGATCTCGGCGCCCGACGTGCCGATGTTGACGTTCGCGATCCCGCAGTCGGAGCCGACCGCCGACAGGAAGCGCTCCGCGTGGCGGACGTTCATCGTGAAGATCGCCGAGCTCAGGCCCTGCGGGACGTCGTTCTGGATCCGGATCGCGTCCTCGACGTCGTCGACCGGCATCACGTAGAGGATCGGCGCGAACGTCTCCTCCTGCGTCATCGGGATCGGGCCGTCGGTCGCGAGGATCGTCGGCTGGACGAAGTGGCCGCCCGCGCAGTCCCCGCTGGCCTCGTGACGTGCGCCGCCGCACATCAGGCGGGCGCCCTGGGACTGGGCTTCGACGATCGCCTTCTCGAACGCCTGCACCGAGCCCTCGTCGATCAGCGGCCCCATCAGCACGCCGTCGGCGAGCGGATCGCCGATCGTCACCGAGCCGTAGGCCTTGACCAGCCGCTGGAGCAGTTCGTCGTAGATGCTGCGCTGGACGAGCACGCGCCGCGTCGTCGTGCAGCGCTGGCCCGCCGTGCCGACCGCGCCGAACACGATCGCGCGGACCGCGAGGTCGAGGTCCGCGTCCTCGAGGACGGTCAGCGCGTTGTTGCCGCCGAGCTCGAGCAGCGAGCGGCCGAGGCGGGCGCCGACGCGCTGGCCGACGATCTTGCCCATCCGCACCGAGCCGGTCGCGCTGATCAGCGGCAGGCGGCGGTCGTCGAGCATCGTCGTGCCGATCTCGTCGTCGGTGCCGACGATCAGGCCGAGCAGCGCGCCGAAGCCGTCCTCCTCGAGGACCTCGGCGCAGACCTTCGTCATCGCGACCGCGGTCAGCGGGGTCTTGCGCGACGGCTTCCACACGTGCGCGTTGCCGCAGACGAGCGAGAGCATCGAGTTCCACGCCCAGACCGCTGCCGGGAAGTTGAACGCCGTGATGATCCCGACCGTGCCGATCGGGTGCCAAGTCTCGCGCATGTGGTGCATCGGGCGCTCGGACGCGATCGTCAGCCCGTAGAGCTGGCGCGACAGGCCGACCGCGAAGTCGGCGATGTCGATGCACTCCTGGATCTCGCCGAGACCCTCCTGGAGGATCTTCCCGCACTCGGCCGACACGATGCGGCCGAGCTCGTCCTTGCGCTCACGGAGCTTCTCGCCGATGCGCCGGACGTACTCGCCGCGCACCGGCGCCGGGACTTCACGCCAGCGCAGCCACGCGTCGTGGGCGGCGCCCATCACCTTCTCGTAATCGGCCTTCGAAGCGTCGTGCACCGTGCCGAGGACCGCTCCCGTCGCCGGGTTGTCGGAGGCGAGCGGCGCTCCGGAGGTCTGGATCCACGTGCCGTCGAAGGCGCCGGAGGTGTGGCCCGACAGGCCGAGGGAGGTCAGGAAGTCTTGGCTCATGGTTCTTCTTCGCGCGGGTCGGACGCCGAATCCGGTTCGATCCGGCTGCGGAGTTCCTCGATCTCCTGGTGGAGGAGGGCGACACGCTGGGTCAGGAACTTGTTGCGGTAGGTGAGTTTGGACAGGCGCACCGAGAACTGCAGCGCGATCAGCACGAGGAACAGCAGCGCGCCGAAGAACAGCGCGAACTGCGGTTCGACGATGCCGAACAGCTGCTGGAACACGGTCAGCAAGCGGTACTGCCACGCCAGCAGCAGGAGCCCGATCGCGGTGACGATCCACAGCACCGAGTACTCCTCGCGGAGCTTGCGACGGCGGACCAGCTCGACGACGACGACGAGGAGCGTCACCGAGAAGATGATCGCGGCGACCTTCTGCCGGGGCCTGAGCCCGTCGTCGGCGAACAGGCCCTCGAGAGACGAAGCGAGCGCAGCCAGCATCATCCGGCTCGCGCTGTCTGTCCGCGCTGCGTCGCCCGCTCGGCAGCGACCGCGCGTCCGCCGCGGAACGGCGATGGACGTCGGACCGGCAGGAGCGCGAGGTTCAGCAGCATCTTGAACATGTAGTACGCGGCGCGGCTGCCCCGGTGCATGCTCACTCCGCCGACGCGTTCGTGCATGCGCGCGGGAACCTCGTCGAGCTTGAGGCCCGCGCGCGCCGCGGTGATCAGCATGTCCGCGTCCGGGTAGTCGTCCGGGAACATGTCGAGCACGAGCAGCTCGAGCGCGCGGGAGCCGAGCGCCTGGAAGCCGGAGGTCGGGTCGGTGACCTCGACGTGCGTCCACCACGTGACGATCCACGCGAACATGCGCGACGCCGAGCGGCGCAGCATGCTCGTCCGAGGCGTGTCCTCGGGCCGCAGGAACCGCGAGCCCAACACCAGGTCGGCACCGGCGTCCAGTGCGGCCAGAAGGTCGGGGATCGACGCCGGATCGTGCTGGCCGTCGGCGTCGAGTTGGACCAGTCGGTCCGCGCCGCGGCGTCGCGCGTAGTGGTAGCCGGTCTGCAGCGCTGCCCCGTAGCCGAGATTGAACGGATGGCTCAGCACGACGGCACCCCGCTCCCGCGCGACCCAGGCCGTCCCGTCGCGGCTGCCGTCATCGACGACGACCGTCACCGCGCCCGGCGCGTGCTCCCGGATCCCGTCCAGCACCGGGCCGATGCGCTCGGCCTCGTTGCAGGCGGGGATCAGGATGACGGTGGGGCCGGACATGGAGCGGATCGTGAAGGCCGAGCAGGATAGGGAGGCCGGCTCGGCCTCCGCCACCTTCGGGGCTCCAAATCGCCCCGAGGGTGCGGCGCGAATCACCCCCGGCGGGAGACGCTCAGGCGCTTCGGATCTCGATCTTCCGCGCCTGGCTCGGCTCGGCCTTCGGCACCGTGACCGTCAGCACTCCGTCCCGGAACTGCGCGTCGATGGCGTCGAAACGCACGTCCTTCGGCAGAACGACGGTCCTGGCAAAGCTCCCGTAGCGGTGCTCGACCCGACGGAACTCGAGGCCCTCGGTCTTCTCCCGGTCGAACTTGCGCTCGGCAGTCACGACCAGTTGATCCCCGTCGACCTGGACGTTCGCGTCCTCGGGCCGCACGCCCGGCAGCTCGAACGACAGCACGAACGCGTCGCTCCGCTCGGCGACGTTCATCGGGACCGCACCGCTCCGGGTTCCCGGCGTCGCGGTCTCCGGTGCGAAGAACTCCCCGAACACCTCGTCCAGCAGGTTCGGCCAGGTCCGGCGGCGGGGGGCAACATTCATCGTGGTGGTCATCGCTTCTCTCCTGGATCTGTTGGGTTGCATCTCTCGGCGCCCACCGGGGCGCGTGCCTGGCGCAAGCAACCGGCGTGCCGCCCGTGGCGCCGGCGGGTTGTGCAATGCCGCAAGGCATTCCGCGAGAGCCACTTGCGGTCATTCGACCGGCTTTTCGGTCATCGTGGGGCGTGCCGCCGCCCAACCCGGAAGCGACAAGTCGGCAGTGCCAGAACGGCATAATGGCCAGAAAGGGCCGCCGAGGGCTGCGTCGAACTGCCGCTCTGACGGTCTCGGTCAGCCCAGCACGACCCAGCACACTCCCGCGATCACCAGTGCACCGGCCAGGTTCAGCAAGAGTCCTTCCCAGACCATCTCGCGCATCCCCACCTGACCCGTCCCGAACACGATCGCGTTCGGCGCCGTCGCCACCGGCAGCATGAACGCGCAGCTCGCGCTCATCGCCGCCGGCACCATCAGCACCCGCGCATCCAGTCCGGTCGCCGGAGCAGCGGCGGCGAGGATCGGCATCAGGAGCGCCGTCGTCGCCGTGTTGCTCGTCACCTCGGTCAGGAACGTCACGCCGAGGCAGAGCCCGAGCACCAGCAGGAGTGGGGGGAGTCCGGCGAACGTCGCCAGCCCGTCGCCGATCACCGCCGACAGGCCGGACACCTTGAACGCCTCCGCGATCGCGAGTCCGCCCGCGAAGAGGATCAGGATTCCCCAGGGGATCTGTTCGGCCGTTTTCCAGTCGAGCAGTCTTCCTCCGTCCTCGCGCCCACTGGGCAGCACGAAGAGCGCGATCGCGCCGCAGAGGGCGATCGTGTCGTCGCCGACCCCGGTCCATCCGAACCAGCCCTTCAGCCCGCCGCCGGCGATCGGCAGGTCCCGCAGAACCCAGGCCACTGCGGTCAGCGCGAAGACCGCGAGCACGCGTCGCTCCGCGGGCTGCCACGGCCCGGGGTCCGGGATCGACAGGCGTCCGCCGGGCGAGACCCTGCGTCCGAGGATCAGCCACGCGGCGGGGATCATCAGGACGACGACCGGCACGCCCCAGGTCATCCATTCGACGAAGGTCACCGCGGCTGCACCGGTCGCCGTCTCGTAGACGGCCATGAACGTCATGTTCGGCGGCGTGCCGATCGGCGTGCCGATGCCGCCGATGCTGCCCGCGTAGGCGATCCCGAGGAGGAGGGGGACGCGGAGGTCTTCGCGGTCGTCGGACAGCAGCAGCGCCTGTGCGACCGGCAGCATCATCAGCACGGTCGCGGTGTTGGAGATCCACATCGACGTGGCTGCGGTCGCGACCATGAAGCCGAGGAGCACGCCGCGTCGTCCGGATCTGCCGACGAGGCCGAGCATCCCGAGCGCGAGGCGGCGGTGCGCGCCGTTCTTCTCGATCGCCTTCGACATCATGAAGCCGCCGAGGAACAGCAGGATCAGGTAGTGGCCGTAGGCGTGCGCGACCTGCTTGTGGTCGAGGATGCCGAGCAGCGGGAAGGCAGCGAAGGGCACGAGGCCGGTCGCCGCCAGCGGCAGCGCCTCGGTGACCCACCAGGCCGCGCAGAGCACGGTCACCGCGGCCGTCCAGGCGGCCTCCCGGCTGAGTCCCACAGCCAGCAGGGCCGCGAGGGTCAGGGCCGCGAGGGCGGGGCCGGCGACGAGGGCTCTGGCCTTCTGGGGCATGGCGCGATTGTAGTCGCCGCGGGGATCGCGTGCGTTACCGGACGTCGGTGCCGCCGCTCGCGGCCAACGGTCGGACCACTTCCACGATGATCGCGTCGATCCACAGCTCGGTCGGCTGCTCGAAGCCGTTCTCACCGACGACGGCGACCCGCACCCGGGCGTCCTCGCTGACGTGCTGGAGGTTGGTCGTGCGGAACGTCAGATCAAGGAGGCTCGAGTTCGCCGGTCTGCGCGCGACGATCGTGTCGTTGCGGCTGGCTTCGAAGTTGGCGAGCGCGACCCGGAGCATGGCGTCCGACGAGGGCTCGGCCAGCGTCGCGACGACGCGGATCTCGAGGGCCTGCACGTCGCGCGCTTCGGCGACGGGCAGCGGGATCTCGAGCTCTAGGCCTGCGACCTCGCGGGAGCCGCTGGCCGCGGTCATGAGACCGAGGATCGCCTCGTCGGCGACGAGCAGCTGGTCGGTCGAGCCGCGCGCGACCCGTCCGAGGCCGTTGCGCACCGAGGCCGTCGTCAGGTCCGCGGGCGCGACCTCCATCGGGTCGGACGGCAGCGGCAGCGTCGCCGGCAGGAAGTCGACGCCGAGGAATTCGTAGCGCAGGTCGCCGAACAGGATGCTCGGCTCCGAGCCGTCGAGCCGCGCGGTGAACAGCCGAAGACCCTCGATGCCGGCGCTCGGCCGGCTCGCGGCGAACACGATCCGATCGGCGGTGGGGGATACGCGGGGGCGCGCGCAGTCTCCTTCGGCGTCGGTCAGGAACGTGACGGAGCCGGTCGCGAGGTCGACGTGCGCGAGGCGCGCGCGCCCGGGTTCGAGTTCCCGGACGAAGACCAGTCCGGAGCCGTCCGGCAGGAACGTCGGGTGCCGATCGCCGACTCCCGTGCCGCCGTCGGTGGCGGGCGCGGCGAGCCGCCCGTCGGCGTCGACGATCCAGATCGACTTCGGGCCCGCGCCCCCGCCGCTCCGCGAGAACGCGAGCCGATCGAGGGCGGCGGACCAGTCGGGGTGTTCCTGGTCCGAGCCGTCGTCGTAGAGCGGGCGTTCGTCGCTGCCGTCGTCGGCGGCGACGAACAGACGCGGGCCCTGGCCGAGTCGTTCGGACACGAACGCGATTCGCGTCCCGTCGGGGGACCAGGTCGGCGCGTCGTCCCGCTGCCCGTTGACCGTCAGCCGCAGCAGTGGGACCGAACCGTCGAGGCTGCCGGTGTAGAT